>JAJYIN010000164.1 GCA_021790075.1 Actinomycetes bacterium
GCGTGAGGGCATCGCCGGGCTTTCACGGCACTGGCGTTGAGTCTGAACCTTGAGTCCGAACCTGTACCTTTTATCATGAATCGCTTATAATTCCGGCAACGGGTGCAATGTTCCGTACCGGGGGGGCAATGTGCGCGGGGGCACTCGCAACTCTCACTCCGCTTTCTTCCCCGCCAACATAAACCAACATAAAGATGCTGGGCTTACCCAAAAATTATCCAGGGAAACACGGGGTCATGATGCTCTGCGTCAGCGTGCTCCTGCTGACCAGCTTTCTCCTCGACCACTATTTCCGCTCGTTCGAGTATATTGACTTTATCTATCTGGCGCCTATAGCTGCCGCTGCTTTCCTTTTAAGCCCGCTGGAGACAGTGGGCGCCGGCCTGCTGGGGATGATCTTCGAATTCACGAGCAAGAACCCGCCTTTCACCAATATTAGCGATATCTGGTCAGGGCTCATCGTCGGGATATTCGGGCTGGTGGCCGCGTTGGCCGCCTACTATACAAGGCAGTCCATCGACAGGCTCAGCACCTCGCGCGACGCCCTGGAAAGCTCGCCGCTCGCCTACGCGGAATTCAAGCTGCCCGGATACCCCCTACTGGGCAACAACAGGGCCTTCCTGCGCATGGCTGCACGGAGAGGGAGCTCCGGACAGCCGACTACGCTGTTCAACTCCTTTCCGGAAAAAGTGGCGTCGCAACTCTCCGAGCTCATGGACCAGGCCATCACCAGCCGGTCCGAAGTCAATGCCAAGGATTTCCATATTCCCGGTCCGGAAGGGCACAGCTCCTACTGGAATATCAACCTGGTGCCGGCCGCGGGCCGCTCTCCCAAGTCTGTTTGCCTGCTGGCATCCGACATTACCGAAGCCGTGCATCGCTCACGCAGCCGCGATGCCGCCCTGCGCATCAGCACCGCGGTGATGTCCAGCCTCAACCTGGAGGAGACGATCCAAGTCGTGCTCGACAGCCTGGCCTACATCGCCCAGACAAACGCCGGTGCCCTCTTCCTGATCGAGGACGACCAGTGGATCGGCATGGCTGGCTGCGGCACCTATACCGACGAGCTGGCGCAGGCCTACCGCTGGCCTTATGACGACCTTCCTACCGGCATGGACGCCATCGAGGCAAAGAAGGCCCTGGCCATCGAGGACGCCGCCGGAGACCCGCGGTTCTCGAATGAGCGGGTCCGCAAGTTCAGTATCCGGTCGTCGCTGGTGGTGCCGCTGGTTTCCGGCAACCGGGCCATCGGCGCCGTCTGGCTCAACCAGACGGACGGCAAGCGTCAGTTCACTGAAGAGCAGGTGGAATTCGCCACTATCATTGGCACCCAGGGAGCGCTCGCGATCGAGAACGCGGCCATCTACGAGAATGAGCGCCTCATGCGGAAATCCCTGGAGGCGATCGAGGCCATCTCCGAAGTGGGCCTTGCCTCCCTGGACCTGGACGAGGTGCTGATCGAGCTGGTCACCCGCACCCAGGACGTCATGCAGATGGACGCCGCCATGATCTTTCTGGCTGACGATAACCGGGAATACCTGGAGGTGCGGGCGGCCACCGGCAGCGCGGCCCGCACCGTTGTCGGCGCCCGCGTCGGCATGGATAACGACGGCTTGGCGATGCGCGCCTTCCGTGAGGGCGCCCCCATGCGGATCGACGACCTGACCGGGCGGGGTGATTCGCTTTGCCTGGTCGAGGAATATAAATCCGGGCGCCACCCATTTTCCGAGAGCTACGGGATCCACTCCGCCCTGGCGGTGCCACTGAGGCCGGGAGGCAAGGTTGCCGGGGTCCTGCAGTTGGGCAGCCAGCGCAAGCAGGCCTTTACCGCCCGCGAATGGGGCCTCATCCAGGTGCTGGCGGACCGGGCTTCAATGGCGGTGCAAAACTCCCTCCTGCATGATCAGACCAGGAAGGAGCTGACACGTGTGACCCTGCTCAGGGACGTGGCTGCTGCCTGTGCGGGCTCCCACGATCTCAGGGAGATCGCCAACATAGCTCTGAAGGCTGTCTACGAGGAGCTGGGTTGCCATCGCGCCAGTATTTACTATCTGGACCGGGGGAAGAACGCCCTCGTCAACCTGGCCTTCTTCGGTCATACTGCCGACGTCATGGAGCAGTACCGGGAATCATCGCTTGACCGCGGCACGCTGCTGGCAAGGGCCGTGCTCGAAAAGCGCATCATCACCCACGAGGATGTACCGATCAAGGAAGCCACCGAAGAGGAGGCCCATATCTTAAGAGCGCTGGGCGTCGATGAGAACCGGCGCTGCTCGGTGCCGATTATCTACAAGGACGAAGTGGTCGGCGGCATGGCGATGGTTTTCCCGGACAAGCGGCCGTTCACGCCGGCCATGCTGGACATGATCAGCAGTATCGCCAATCAGCTGGCTGTGGCGATCCATGGCAGCAATATTCCACTCGAGGGTGCTGGCGGGGAAACACAGACGGCGCCCACCGGCGAGAACGACCCGGTATTTTTCTGAAAGCCGGGAATAGGCGCCAGGCGGTTGCGAGCCAGCCCCGCATGGCTGCGCAGGCTGCGTAAGAAGAAAATCATCGGGATCCGCGGACAGGCGGTCAGGCCCGCGGCAGCAGATGGTGATAATCCTCTTGGTCCGCCGGAGCGTTGGCAGACGGCCAGACGGGTCAGGCCCGCGGCAGCAGCACTGCCAGCAGCCCCAGCAGCGCCGCCATCCTGCCTAGCTCCAGAGACGCTCCCAGCACGTCACCCCCGGCCCCGCCAAAGAGCCTCCGCGCCAGGACCGTGACTGACAAGGCGGTCATCACTGCGGCGGCAGTGGCGGCTGAAACCGCCAGAAATCCCAGCCCCACCGACGTCAACGCCAGGATGGCTCCTGCTAGCGCCAACCCCCACGCCGCCCGCCAACCCTTGAGGGCAAGGATGAAGATGCTGCCGCTGCCACCGTGCGACGGCCGGCTGAGCATCGCTGTCAGCAGGAGGGACAGCCGCGCCGCTGTCTCCATGACCAACAGCAACCATATGAAATGGAAGATCACGCTTAGTCCGGACGACCCCGAGCCGGCGGCCAGCAGTTGGGCGAGGCCGGCCCACGTCAACAGGTAGGTGATGATGAGGGCGCCGGCCGCGCCGATGCCCATGGTGCGGTCCTTGAGCACCTCGATGCGGCGGGCGGCATCACCATGGACCATGATGGCGTCACCCGTGTCGGCCAGCCCGTCGGCGTGGTGCATCCCTGTCAGCAACAGCGCCGCCGCCAGCGCCAGCGCTGCCGCCACCTGGGGGCCGAGCGCGCGCCAGGAGAACCAGGCCAGCGGCCCCTCCACCAGCCCCAGCAGAACGCCCACTGCCGGCAGCAGGTAGCCGGCGGCGGCTATCTCTTCCAGGGAGCCGGAGCGGGCCAGCGGCAGCACGGTGAAGAAGCCGGCTGTAAGCCGCAGTTGCCTGAGCAGGACCAGAGGGGTGTTTCTCGCGGGCGCCAGCGGGCCGGCGGTTTGCTCTTTACCGGTCTGGTTCATCGGCCAGGATCAGCTCCATTCTGTCCAGTAACTCATCGAGATCGTACAGAGAGACATGCTCCCTTTCCGGAGGCCGGGCGATCACCAGCGTCTCGATTCCTTCCTTCCGGGCGGCGGCCAGCTTTTCCGGCAGTCCGCCCGCGGCGCCGGAATCCTTGGTCACCAGGATGTCCGCCCGGGTGTGGCGGATGCAGGCGCGGTTGAAATCCTCGCTGTGAGGCGGATGCGCGGCGATGATGTCCCGCGGGTCGATTTGCAGCCGGCGGCACTCGGCCAGTGACTCCTCCAGCGGCAGGACCCGGACGGCGAAATCGAGCCCGGCGGCGGCAAACAGATGCAGGTGACGCACGCCAATAGTCAGGAGCGCCCGGCCGCCCCGCTGCCTGAGCCGCTTGACCGCTTCCTCCCAGCCGCCGGCGAAATCTTTACCGGCGGCCGGCGCGGGCCGGCAAAACCTCAAATAAGGGATGTGGGCAAGCTCGGCGGCACGGCGGGCCTCATGGCGGGCGCCGGTGGCGAACGGATGGGAGCAATCCAGCAGCAACCGGGCCCGGGCCTCAGCCGCGTGCGCCGCCATGGCGGCGGCGTCCTTCCTGCCGGCGTCGGTCTCAGTGGCCACGGCCAGGCGGCGTCCATGGCCGGTGGCGACGCTGGTAACCACGCGGTAGCCGTCGGCCAGCAGCCGGCTCGCCGCCACGTTGGCTTCGGTGGTGCCGCCGATGAGGTAGACCGTGGGCTTCATTCTTTCCTCTCGTAGCCGCGCCGCGTGATCATGCGGCCGCCGATCAGCTCCGTCTGCGAGTTCCCGACGATGATAATGCTGCGCATGTCGATGTCCTCGCCGGCCAGCCTAGCCAGGGTTGTCAGGTGAACTTCCTCTTCCGGACCGCCGGCGTCGCGCACCCAGCCCACGGGCGTTTCCGGCGGGCGGCTTTTTGACAGGATACCGCAGACTTCCTCGAACAGCGGCCGGCGTTTCCTGCTGGCCGGGTTGTAGAGGCAGATGACCAGTCCGGAGGCGGCCGCCGCGGCGGCGCGGCGCAGCACTTCATCGCGCGGCGTCAGCAGATCGCTGAGGCTGAGGG
>JAJYIN010000165.1 GCA_021790075.1 Actinomycetes bacterium
AAGAGATCGCCGATTACATCTCCGTTATCGATGATGCCGCAGATGTAATAAACCCGGGAATCAGGCTGAACGTAATTGAGCATGAGCCTGACAATCGGATCCTCGAATGCGCCGTCAAAGCCAAAGCTGATTATATTGTCTCCGGCGATAAACATCTCCGCGCCCTCAAAGAATACAAAGGTATCCGCTCCATTACCCCAGCGCAGTTTTTAAAGATTTTGGAGAAGTAGCGATGGGCAAGATAAACAAGGAATGGCACCAGGAAAATAAGATGCCGAAGAACCCCACCCGGGAAGAGCGGTTAATCTGGCACAAGGAGCATTCCAAACATTGTGACTGTCGTCCCGTAACTCCCAAACTGCGAAAAGAATTAGACGAATATTTTAGCAATGAAAAATAGCAAAAAACTGAGTATCTGGGCATCATTATAGTTGACATCGTTTATTGTTTGTAATAATTTGGATTAAGCTAGGGAGGTGTCAACAATGTCCCAAGATGACCTGAGCGTTCCTGAACTAACACCCGAGCAGGCCTACCGTGCGATGCACCGTTTTGTACAAGGTTATTTCGATCGCGGCGGCAAGAGAGGTGACGAACTCGCCCTGTTCCTTAGTTATGCCGCTCCTGGGAAATGGGAGGCGCGAAATGACAACCCCGTAGGTTCGGGCGATCCAGCGGCCTGGGAGGACTGGCTGAAAGTGATTGAGGAGGTGACTTCCTCACAGTCATGAAGCCCCCAGCCCATCTACATGCTCTATAACTTGCACGGGGACCTCACCGCCATGAGCGATGGCGGCGGCGTGGTTATCGGGTTTATTGCGCACGCCGTTGTTTAAGGGGCGCATTTATTAATGAATCTCCAAGATTCGAGACCGAGTGGCTAAAGGAAAGAAATAATGAACTGCCTCATATATTTAAGAGTATCAACCAAAGAACAAGCCCAGACTAATGAGTCTGAAGGCTATTCTATTGCTGCCCAAAGGAAAGCCTGTACAAAGTACGTTCAGGAAAAAGGCTGGACGCTGGCAGATGAGTACACCGACAGAGGCGAATCGGCAAGAAGCGCCCACCGCCCCATGCTTCAGGAGATGCTTAAGCGGGTCAAAGAAGACAAATCAATCAATGCCGTTGTCGTTCATAAGATTGATCGGCTCGCCAGGAACCTAAAAGATCATGTCGAGATCACGGCCACGCTTCAAAAAGCCAAAGTTGGTTTGGTCTCAGTAGTTGAAAATATTGAGGACACGGCGTCAGGCAAACTGGTTGAAGGCATCCACGCAATCGTGGCTGAGTTTTATTCGTCCAACCTGGCTGCGGAAGTCCAAAAAGGAATGTTGGAAAAAGTAAGGCAGGGCGGCTGGCCGCATCAGGCCCCTCTTGGATACAAGAATATCCGGGAAGGCACGAGAAACGTTGCAATCGTGATACCTGATCCTGAAACAGCTCCGCATGTGAAAGAAGCTTTCAACCTTTATGCCACCGGCGATTTCTCGCTGGATGACATTAATGATTTCTTTTTTGACCGGGGGATGACAAACAAGAAAAACTCGAAGAAAACGATGGCCCATATCACGATCTCAAACATGCTGACAAATCCCTTTTATACAGGAGTAGTCAGATACAAAGGCATCGAGTATCCGGGAAAGCATGAGGCGCTGATCAGCAGACAGTTATTTCAGAAAGTGAAATCAATATACGAGGTCAGAAATCACGGCGTCGCCGTCAGAACTAGGAAGAATAATCATTACCTGAAAGGAACTCTCTATTGCGCTGATTGCGGGTCCAGATTTTCAATCGACACCGCCAAGGGCAAATACACTTACTTCTTCTGCCTGGGAACCAAGCGAGGCAGAGGCTGCAATCACACAAAACACGTTTCGGCAGCCGACATGGAAGCCCAGGTTGAAGAGCTTTATGAGAATGTGCAGTTATCCAAGGCTAATGCTGACAAGCTCTCAATGCGTTTTGATGAGGAGCTGATATCGAAGCAGTCAACAAATGCCATGGAGAAGCAGTTATTGGGAAGAAGAATTGCAAAATTAGCCGATGAGCAAACCAAGCTTCTAAATGCTTATTACGCCGAAGCCATCCCATTGAATCTGCTTAAAAAAGAGCAAGATAGGATTGCCAGCGAAATTGCCTCAGCTCAAAACAGGCTTGAAATAATTGATATGCAACTGGGTGAGCTGCGAGAAACTCTCGACCTGGCCCTGGAAATCGCCACACAATGCGGCTTTGGCTACAAAACAGCCAGCGATAACGTCAGGAAGTTTTACAATAAAGCTTTCTTTGAAAAGATTCTCGTTAAAGACGGAAAAATCGTGGACAAGGAATATACCGATTTGTTCCACGATCTCCTGTCCGAAAGTTCGGACAAGTTAAGTTTGGTGGGCGATGGCGGGCTCGAACCACCGACCCCCTGCTTGTAAGGCAGGTGCTCTCCCAGCTGAGCTAATCGCCCACACAAAGTGGATGCGGCGGATGGCAGCAAATCAAATCACAAACGACGGCCGCAGGGCGGCTGTCATATTACGACAGTAAATCAACCGCCATCCGCTGTCTGAAATTGTGGTGCCCCCAGCGGAATTCGAATCCGCGCCGCCGCCTTGAAAGGGCGGTGTCCTAGGCCACTAGACGATGGGGGCGTGATAAAGATCGCGCACGGTCCTCAGCGGGCGCACGGTCCCGAAACCCGTGAACCGGCACCGCCATGCGGACCGAACCAGACAAGATGGTGAGCCGTACTGGGCTCGAACCAGTGACACCCGGATTAAAAGTCCGGTGCTCTACCAACTGAGCTAACGGCCCACGCCGAAGCCGGATCCGGACGGCAGCAACCGGGCCGGGCCCGGCGCTCCTCCATTTTAACCATTTGATCCGGCCAAAGGACAATATAGTGTACTATAGCCCCCATAAGCGGGCAAACCTGCGGGCACAACGGCACCGCACTTGAGCCGGCCAATGCCGGCTTCTGCTGATTGACTTTCCCGCATGGCGGGCAAAATAAAACAGCGCGGAGCCCGCGAAATGCGGCCGCTGGTTTGAGGTCAGCGGCATACGGCCGAGTGGCATCAGACCGCCCGGAGATCCGGCGGCCCAAGTCGCGGCAGATCCACGTTCCTCCGGCAAACGAGCGAAAGAGGCGGAATTGGCTGAGAACCACGAGCTCGACCAGCTGTGCATCAACACCCTGCGGTTCCTGGCGGTGGACGCCGTGCAGAAAGCCAACTCCGGTCATCCGGGGATGCCGATGGGCGCCGCGCCGATGGCCTACGTCCTCTGGACCCGGTTTCTGAACTTCAATCCCGACGAGCCCCGGTGGCCTAACCGGGACCGCTTCATCCTCTCGGCCGGACACGGCTCGATGCTGCTCTATTCCCTGCTGCATCTGACCGGCTATCCGGACATGACCATGGAGCAGCTCGAGAGCTTCCGCCAGTGGGGCAGCAAGACCGCGGGGCATCCCGAGAGCCTGCTGGCGTCCGGCATCGAGGTGACCACCGGCCCGCTGGGACAGGGGTTCGGCAACGGCGTCGGCATGGCCATCGCCGAGCGCTACCAGGCCCATCTCTACAACACGCCCGAGCATCCTTTGATCGACCATTATATCTATTCCATCTGCAGCGACGGCGACCTGATGGAGGGCGTCGCCTCCGAAGCCGCGTCCATCGCCGGGCACCTGGGCCTCGGCAGGCTCGTCTATCTCTATGATGACAACCACATCTCCATCGAGGGCAGCACCGGGCTGGCGTTCACCGAGGGCCGCGGCGCCCGTTTCGAGGCCTACGGCTGGCACGTGCAGCGGGTGGAAGACGGCAACGACCTGGCGGCGCTGGAAGCGGCCATCGAGACGGCGCGGCGGGAGCTGGAACGGCCGTCGCTCATCGTCGTCCGTACGCATATCGGCTACGGCGCTCCGCACAAGCAGGACACCGCCGCCGCGCACGGCGAGCCGCTGGGGGCCGCGGAAGTGAGCCTGGCCAAGGCTGCACTGGGATGGCCGCTGGAGCCTGATTTTTACGTCCCGGAGGAGTCGCTGGCGCATTTCCGGGCCGCCGGCGACCGGGGACGGGCGCGCCATCAGGATTGGCAGCAGCTGTTCACAGCCTACCAGGAGGTCAACCCGGACCGCGCCGCCGCGTTCACGGACGCGCTGGCGCGCGCGCTGCCGGCGGGCTGGCAGGAGCGGCTGCCGCGGTTCACCGCCGATGACGGCCCCATGGCGACGCGCGTAGCCTCCGGCAAGTGCATCAACGCGCTGGCGCCGGCGCTGCCGCAGCTGCTCGGCGGCTCCGCCGACCTGGCGCCGTCAACGATGACGACGGTCGATGGCGGCGGCGATTTCGAGCCCGGCAACGTAGGGCGCAACCTGCATTTCGGCGTACGCGAGCACGGCATGGGCGCGATCGTCAACGGCATGTCGCAGTACGGCGGCCTCATCCCCTACGGGGCTACCTTCCTCATCTTTTCCGATTACATGCGGGCAGCGATCCGCCTCGGCGCGCTGCAGCAGGCGCCGGCGATCTGGGTGTTCACACATGACAGTGTCGGCCTCGGCGAGGACGGCCCGACGCACCAG
>JAJYIN010000166.1 GCA_021790075.1 Actinomycetes bacterium
CCTCATTGCCCCCTGACCCCACCGGAACCTCCAGTCGGCACCACGAAAGCATCCATGGCAGAAATGCCATGGCCTCATTGAAGCGTCGATCAGCTCTCGTTTGGCGGCGACAGTGGCCAGGGCATCCATGGCAGAAATGCCATGGCCTCATTGAAGCACCGAGCTCATGGTCGGCTACACCCCATCGGGACCGGCATCCATGGCAGAAATGCCATGGCCTCATTGAAGCAAGTATCCCGACGAGAACCTCAACATCACAGGTCACGCATCCATGGCAGAAATGCCATGGCCTCATTGAAGCCAGCAGGCCGAGCATCACGCCCCCGGCCTTGATGATGCATCCATGGCAGAAATGCCATGGCCTCATTGAAGCCGATACGCGTCCTGCGTCGATGAGCTTGAGCGTCCAGGCATCCATGGCAGAAATGCCATGGCCTCATTGAAAAAGTGATTCTCCGCTACGCGGAGAAGAACATGGGAAAAACGCTAATGCTCGACGCGGCTGTTGACTGCTTTCAAGCCTTGAGAACCCTTAAATGTCTCTGCTTCGGCGCGCATGCAATTGCCGGGGCCAACACCGCTAACTCAACTCCACAAAAGCCTTTGCCAGTTCGCCGATGTCGTCCAGATTCTCCTCAAGATAATCACAGACCAGCTCATCATCCACCTTCCAATACATGTGAACCAGCCGGTTCCTGAATGAAACCATCAGCTTGAACCTGTCGGCCAGATCCCGGCCAATAATGCCTGCCTCGGCGAGAACCTGGGCCACATCCCGGTAGTCAGATGGCGTCCGCAGGCCCTCTGAGGCAATCACATGGTTCCCGATATCAATGCAGCATTCGATTGCCACAACGAAGTTGTACTTGGCGCTATCTAACGCGTTCCGATCGCCGAGAAGCGCCGTCCTGCCCATGGCAGCATGCTCGCGCAGAATCCCCAGGTAGTCCCTGAGGTTTTCCAGCATCGAGGCAATTTTTTCCGGATTGACCACTACAGCCCTTTCTCTGCGGTCCGGCGGAGAAACGCCTGCCGCAGATAATTCAGATGCGGCAGAAAATCAAAATAGAGGCCGCGTATTCTGACCTCGTAGTCGACACGGGCGCTGTCATCACCGGAGTAAAGCAACCGGCCTTCCGTCAGAATAAGGCCGCTTGCCGCCAGCGGGGCATCGTTCAGCAGCCGCACGTCGATGTTTTTCAGACCGGTTTCCTTTTCCAGTTCGGGCCCCAGCTTAAACACATCAAGCGCAGAGGACTGCCTGCCGCTTTCCAGCAGCACCGCCACATCAATGTCGCTGCCGGGCGTGGCCTGTCCCCGGGCGTGGGAACCGTAAAGATAAGCAGCGGCAATGCCATAGCGAGAAGCAAGCCTGTCAAGTGCGCCAGTGAGAATTTCTGATAAATTTTTTGGCATGTTGAATTTTTGTCAGATTGAGGCAGATTTCCAATCCTGCCTATCCTTTTCAGACAATCTCTTCCGGCTCTGACTTTGTGATTCCTTCCAGCTTATCGAAATCGCGGTCGTAACTGAGCAGGGTCGAACCGTCCTTCACCGCCAGCGCTGCCGCAAAGCAATCAGCCAGATCGATGCCGGAGCCGGAATAAAACTCAATAGCTCGGGCAAAGGTTTCCGCTTCAAAGACTATCAGATTCGGAGTATTGAGGATCACTTCCAGTTTCGCTACTATCTCCGCGCGCGGCAGTTTGTAATATGATTCAAGCACCCACACTACCTCGGCCAAAATAAGGGGGTGGGTGCAGAGAACAAAAGGCAAATCCCGAGTTTGAACGCGGCAGAGCACGGGCATTTCTAATTAACTGTCATGCTTCAGGAACCTCCTTCGAAGGCTATACCAAGGCGACGATCATAGTTCGCGGTGGGAGAAAGGACGTTGGTGAGGATGTGCGCTCAACCTGGAAGTGTCTTAAGATAAGCGCATGGAAGGCGGGCCAAAAAAATTCATCACCTTCCTGAGCGACTTCGGCCACGAGGATGATTTCGTGGGCACCTGCCACGGCGTCATCAAGCAGATCGCTCCCGAGGTGGAGATAATCGACATCACCCATGGGGTGCCGCGCCATGACGTCCCCGGCGGCGCCCTGGTCCTGGCCAACACGCTGCCGTACATGCCCGAGAGCGTCATCCTGGCCGTGGTGGATCCGGGAGTCGGCACCGGGCGCAGGCCGCTGGCCATGCGCACGGGGGAAGGGCGGTACCTGGTGGGCCCGGACAACGGCCTGCTCTCCCTGGCGGCCGGCAGGCTGGGCGGCATCGAGGCGGCCGTGGAGCTGGCCTGCTCGGCTTACAGCCTGCCGGAGGTCTGCAAGACGTTCGAGGGCCGGGACCTGTTCGCGCCGGTCGCCGCGCACCTGAGCCGCGGGGTGGGGCTGGAAGCGCTGGGGGCTCCGGTCCCGGCTGATGAGATCGAGCAGCTGCACCTGCCGGAAGCGGTCATCAGCGACGGAAAGATCACGGCCACGGTGATATATATCGACCACTTTGGCAACATCGAGCTTAATCTGGACCGCCGTCAGCTGGAAAGCGCCGGCGCCGGCCCGGGCGCGTGCATCGAGGTGACGCTGGGCGAGGAGCGCGTTCGGGCGCCGTTCGTCCAGTCCTATGCCGACGTGGCGCCCGAAGAGCTGCTCGTTTACGAGGACTCTTACCGCAGCATCTCCTTCTCCATCAACCAGGGCGACGCCGCCCGTACTTTCCAGGTAATCGTTGGCGACCAGCTGACGTTGCAGGTTCTCCGGTAACCTTGGTCGAAAAACGCGATATGGAGACTGGGGACCGTGACGTCCTGTTCCTCTTTGACACCACGCATGCCGCCATGGAGGCGGAGGAGGCCATCATCGACGCCGGGTTCTGGTGCGATATCGTGCCGCGCCCGCCCGAGGCCAAAACGACCTTGTGTGGCCTGGCCATCGAGGTGCGCGCCGCCGACTCGGCTGACATCGGGCGGCTACTGGAAGAGGAAGGAATCAGATATGATCTGTTCCAGCCCGAGGAGCGCCAAACATGACTGAGAGCAATCACGCCGGCACAGGCAAGGCTGCGCCGCTTGAGTCCGGGCTGGACGAGCGCCTCTTTGTTGCCCTGAGAACCAGGTGGCATCCCCGTCCCCTGGAGCGGGCCCTGGTGCTGCTGTCGATGACCGGCAACTGGGGCCTCTTCTGGGTTGGTCTGGCGGCGCTTATCTGGCTGCTGCGCTGGTCCCGGGGGACCGGTTTTGCCATGGCCGCAGCCGTGTTCATTTTCCTGGTGCCGCTCGTCTATATCACCCTGGGAGTCAATTACCTGGTCAAGGTCATGCTGCACCGGGAGCGGCCCGATCCGGGTAATGAAGAGTTGCGGCCGCTGGTGCGCGTCCCTTCCAGCCTCTCATTTCCGTCCTCACATGCCGCGATGTCCTTTGCCGCCGCCGGGGTGCTGACCTATTTTTATCCGCAGCTGTTCGCGCTCTTTTACGGACTGGCCCTGGTCATGTCCTGGTCGCGGGTTTACGTGGGCGTTCACTATCCTTCAGACGTGGTGGCCGGCACGGCGATCGGACTGATCATGGGAGGCATGGCAGTACTCTTCCTCAACTGGGTATAGGAGATATAGGAGACGGGACATGAAAGAACTCAGAGTCTCAACCGGGCAGAGAAGCGAGTTGATCGACATTACCGCCCAGGTCCGGGAGGCCGTCGTAGAACAGGGAGTCAGGGACGGCGTCTGCTGGGTCTTCGTGCCCCACACCACCGCCGCCGTCACCATCAACGAAGGCGCCGACCCGGCGGTGCGGAAGGATATCGTCGCCGAGCTCGACAAAGTCATCCCCCTCGATGACGGCTATTCTCACCTGGAGGGCAACTCCGCGGCTCATATCAAGACGGCCCTGACGGGCTCATCGGAAGCGATCTTCGTGAAAGACGGCAGCCTGGTGCTGGGCACCTGGCAGTCGATTTATTTCTGCGAGTTCGACGGGCCGCGGACGCGCCGGGTCCTGGTCAAGGTGATCGCCGGCTGATACCGGCTACAATTCAGCCGCGCTGGCACCTGGCGCAGATGCCGCTGATCTCGATCTGGTGGCTGACCTGCCGGAACCCGTTCTTCTGCGCGATCCGGTCAAGATCCGATTCGAGCACGCGGTCGGAAACGGCCTCGGATTTGCCACACCTGAGGCAGGAAAGATGGTGGTGATGGCTGGCAAACCGGTCGCTCAGCTCGATCATCCGCTTTCCCCCGGCAACCACATCGTGAATGATCCCCAACTCGCGGAACAGGCCGATAGTGCGGTAAATGCTGGCCCGGTCGGCCCGGCCGCCGCAGTGCCCGATCACCGCTGAGATCGTCGTCAAGTCGTTCTTCTCAAGAAATTCGAAAACCTCGGTTCTCGGCGCCGTTACCTTCAAACCGGAGTCCCGCAGATGGCGTTTGAATTTATCCCGCATAGGAAAGAAGCTATCCTAATTGCGACTTTTTTGCAAATTGGGCGTGCTCGTAGTATTTTTCTGGTAAGTGTTAAGCAGATTCAGGCCGGCGGCTCGCATGAAAAGAAAAATATTCTGGGCGCTTATC
>JAJYIN010000167.1 GCA_021790075.1 Actinomycetes bacterium
GGCATCGATCTGAGATCGATGCCGCGCGGCTCGAAATGCTCATCCAGCACGGCGGCGCTCTTTATCCTCTCGAAACGGAATATCCGTTCGGCGCCGGCCAGGCGGCAGAAAGCCACGACATACCAGTCGCCCCCGACGTTGCTGACCAGCAGCGGCTCGATCCGGCGGGTCTTGAGGGTTTCGCCTTCCACTGACAGGTACTCGATCTCAACCAGCCGCCGCTCCTCCAGGCCGAGGGCGACGGCGCGGCTGATGCCGGCGTCTTCCCGCTCGGTCTCGCCGATGAGCACGGCGGCGCCTTCGTCCAGGCCGCCGGCCGCGAGAATCTTGTCCCGGGCGCCAATCAGCGACCGGCTGGACCCGGCCAGGATGTGGCCGCCCACCAGATCGATCGCCAGCAACATCGCCCGGGCCTGGAGCGGGGAGAGCCGCGCCGGACGCCTCATGAGATCGCCGTAAGTGCTGCGCTCCACCCGCAGGGTCTCGCCTTCGAGGTATGCCTCGATCACATAGCCGCCGGCCTCGACGCTCACCAGCAGCAGCAGATTCAGGTCTTTTTCCAGCTGGCCGGGGTCCTGGTATCCCAGGTCGGCGCAGACCGCGGCCGCCGGCAGCCTCAGTGATTCCGTTTCACCCAGCTCTTCCGTCAGGTAGGAGATAAGCGTGGTCAGTCGCGTGAATCTTTGTGGTTTAACCTGACGGGTGATACGTGGTTCAGCAGCCGCCGGTGCTCGCGGATCATGCCGCTGGAATTTCACCGGACGGCTGGCGGCTTCCTCCGGAAGGGAAGGCGGGTCCCCCCGGTGGCTCTCCTCGATCCGCTGGAGGCAGCCGGCCAGCTGGCGCCGCAGCGCCGCCGGCGCTTCCAGTTCGGCGTCGGTTCCCATGCCCAGCACGAGTGAGAGCAGCGGCTCTTCATCTGAGTAAGCTGTCTCGAACACGGCGGCGCCATCCGCATCGAGCCGGGCCGCGCCGCAATGGCCGAGAGAGCGGGCCACCAGCCAGCCGGCCCGGGGGGAAATCCTGATGCGCGCCCGCCCGCGTTCAGGGCCGAACTGCCATGGCTCCAGGCTGGCATAATCCCGCCGGTCGAACGTTTCCGGGACGGTGAAATCATGCTCCTTGCCGGTCGCATGCCTGATCTTGCCCAGAATGCGCCGGAGGCGGAAGATGCGGATGCCGTCCCGTTCATGGGAATTGCCTGCCAGATACCAGTCGCGGCGGTTGTACATGAGCAGGTAGGGATCGACGCGCCGTTCCTCCACGGCATCGCGGCCCAGGGAGTGGTAGTCGAAAATGATGGTCTTGCGCCGGGCCACGGCCGCCTCGATCTTTGCCAGCCGGTCGGCGGCGGCTGCATCTTCAGAAGAGGAGAGCAGGTTGACACAGATGAAGTCGGTAACGGGATCCTCGAGGGAATTGCCGCTGCCCAACGCCAGGTCCTGCAGCGCCAGGCGGAGCAGGTCGCTGTAGGCAAACTGGCCCTCCAACAGCCCCAGGCAGGTGTTGAGAGCCGCCAGCTCGGCCGCCGTGAACTCGATGGCCGGCAGGAAATAGTTCTCGGGGGGAAGCCAGTAGAGAGCGTTTTCGGGCCCGCCCGCCAGGCCGTCAGCAATTTCCTGCTCGATATGGATGCCTAGCTGCGCCAGTTCCTCTCGGTCGCCATAAAAGCGCCGGGTAAAAGCCGTGGCGGTCATGTCCGCGTACCCTTCGACGTTCTCATGGATCGCCATCGTGCCGGCCTTGCGGCTGCCTGCCTGCATCAGATAGGCGACCAGGGAGAGCTGGCGGATCATTTTGTCCTTGTCCTTCGAAATGGCTCCTGCTTTCGGCCGGGGTGAAAGAAAGTTCTGTCCGGGCGGCGCTGTATGATGCCAATCAGATTCTATCGCTTGCGACAAAGAGGGAAAAGCATGGCAAGACTGCTCTTAACGGATGTCTGGTTTATGGTTTCGATGCTGTTTCTGGCGGCCGGCGTCATCGGGGCCGCCTGGTGCCTGGCGGCGTCACGGACGCCCCGCCTCCGGCGAGGCGGCGTCGGCAGCCGGCATGCGCGCGGCGTCGAATGCCGGAGAGTTCCCCCCAGGATGCGCCTGTGCCAGCGCCGCCAGGCGGCATAGTATGGCGCCTTTGTCAACGCCACTGCGGGAAGCGGCGCCGGCCGGGGGGTGTTGAACACACAGGGGAGACACACCGACGCCGTAATGTCACTCTTCCCGGGGAAGAGGCGCCGCCGGGGAGGGTGAACGCCGCCAAAGCCACATAGTATAATTCAAGGCGCCCCTACGACCTGAGATGTCAGAACGGGAGGCTTCGTGAAGCTAACATCCTTTCTCTATCGCATGGCCCGGTTATCCCGCGACGCCGAGGTGATCGCTTCCGGCAACCCCAAAAAGATAGGCCGGCGGTCGCGGAACAAGATACTCGGCCGCACCGTTGTCCGCCGCCTGTTCCGCTGGTGACGGGCTGACCTCATGGCTTTCAGGATTATTTGCGGGCCGGCAGGCTCCGGCAAGACCGCCAGGGCGATGGAAGCCTTCACCGCCGCAATGCGCCGGGGCGACAACCCGGTCTTCATCGCTCCCAGCATGCCGGACGCGCGGCATTTCGAGCGCGAATTGCTGCGCCGTGAAGATTGCCGGGTAATCAGCGGCGCCATGGTGACGACCTTTGGCGGCCTCTGCCGGTCTTCGCTGGCGGGTGCAGGCGCGCCCATGCGTCAGATCAGTGCAGTGGAACGTCACCTGCTGCTCCGGGCCATTGTTGCCAAAGAGAAAAACCGGCTTTCTTTTCTGAAAGATTCCTCGGCCTATGAGGGTTTCATATCCTCACTTGGCAAACTTGTCGCAGACCTGGAACTGGCCGGCATCGGACCAGTCGAGCTGGCTGAAGCAGGCAAGATAGTTCTGAACAATACGGCGCTCAACCAGGATATCTTTCGCCTTTACCAGTCATATCAAGGCGTCCTCGGGGACGGGGAGCTGACCGATGCACAACTCTCCCAGTGGCAGGCGCTGGCGCACCTGCAACAGGACCCCGGGGCCCAGCGCCATGGTGCTGTCATAATTGATGGTTTTTGGGATTTTACCCCCCTGGAGCATGCCCTCCTCAAGGTTCTCAGGGAAACCACCAGGGAGTTGCTGCTGACGCTGCCGCTGCGAAAGGGGAAGGCTGCCTCAGCCGCGCCCGGTATTCACCTTGACTCATTGCCGGCTCCTGATGAAATCCAGTATTTAGGGGAGCCCGCCACTGACAGGAGGCCGGCCGCGCTGGTTCAGCTGGACCGGCGCCTCTTTGAGGAGGACGCCGGGCCGATTCCAGCGGACGGCGCGGTCAGGATACTGGAAGGCGCCGGCGTCCGGGGACAGGCGGAGCTGGTGGGCGCGGAGATCCTGCGGCTGCACCGCGAAGGCAGGTCGCTTGATGATATCGCCGTCGTATGCCGCAGTTTCGGGGAAGACAGCCGGGCCATCACGGCGGTATTCGACGAGTACGGCATCCCCTGCGATCATCAGGGAAGCAGGAAGCTGGTTGAGACCCCGGTGGGCCAGGCAGCGCTGGCGGCTCTTGATTTCCTGCTGTCAGACAGTGCCGAAGCCGCACCGGGCCTGAACCCCGCCGGGAGCCTCTTGCGGTTCCTGAGAAGTTTTGTGGCGGGCGTTCCCGAGAGACTCGTTGACTCCTTCGCGCGCGAGGTCAGTCTGCTGGGAATTGACGAGAAACCGCAACTGCTGGAGAAATGGCGCCAGGCAGCCGGCCGGGGGCGCCAGGAGTTGCCGGCGCCGGCGGCGCTGGGCAGGCTGGAGGAAGCGGCCGGGGAGGGCATCGCCAGGCTGGCAGCGGAGCTTTGCAACTTTATCCAGGCACAGATCTGCGGGGTGATCCCTGGCGACGCGGGGGCGGCGGCAATGAATGACCAGGAGATAAATCTGCTTTCAGTTAAAGCCCTGGCGGAGGTCTGCGCCGCCGCCGCTGCGGTATCACGGTCTTTCGCTGCCAAAGGCGCCGATGCGATCAACTTCCTGCGCGAAGGCATCAGGACTGCCACCATGGATCCGCTGGCCGGACGCCACCGTGGTTGCGTGCGGCTTTTGGATCCTCACCGGATTCTCAATCAGCGGTTTCAGGTCGTGTTCATGTGTGGCCTGCTGGAAGGCCGGTTTCCAGCGATGGGCCACGAAGACGTTTTTTTCTCCGAAGCCGACCGGCAGAAGTTTCGGAGCCGGTATCTGCTGCCAATCGAATCAGGCCAGTATCGCCTCGAAGAAGAAAGGTTCCTGTTTCACCGGGCCTTGACCCGCGCTGACCAGATTGTTTATTTGTGCTATCCATACTGTAACGCGGAAGGCAAGCAGACCGTACGCTCCCTCTTTGTCGACCAGGTGTTGGAACTCTTCGACTACCAGCATTCCCCGGCAATAAAAAGGCGCAGCATTGCCGATGTCGCTTTTCCGCTTGAGGCAGCGCCGACGGCCCGGGAAGCCCTGCGTTCGCTTTGCCTGATCGCGGGCGAGCATACTTTTGACAAGTCTGAAGGCCTGTC
>JAJYIN010000010.1 GCA_021790075.1 Actinomycetes bacterium
ATTTTGCCGCCGGGCATATCAGCTCCGCCGAAGCTGGGGAGCTCATCGGTTTCCTCCAGGAAAAACTGGGAAGCGCCGCCGCCGCCTTCCATGCCGGCTTGAGCTACCGCCACATCATGGTATCGAGCGGCCGGGGGCTGGCGGCGGAGTGCACGCCGCCACATGACATCACCGGCCAGCCCGTAGGCCCTCATCTTCCCCAGGGGGAAGACTCGGAGTGGCTGCGGGACCTGATGGATGCTTCGGTGACGCTACTCACAAACCATCCTGTCAACATGAAGCGCATAGCCGCGGACAAACCACCGGCCAACATGATCTGGCTCTGGGGACAGGGAACTGCGCCCCGGATGCCGTCGTTCAGAGAACGGTTCGGCCTGGAAGGGTCCGTCATCTCCGCCGTGGACCTGGTCAAGGGCCTGGGAAAATACGCCGGCCTGGAGGTGGTGGACGTACCCGGCGCCACCGGCTACCTGGACACGGATTACGGGGCCAAGGCGCGTCATGCCCTCAGCGAGCTGGAGAAAAGGGATTTCGTCTATGTCCACGTGGAAGCGCCCGATGAGGCTTCTCACATGGGAGACAGGGACGCCAAGCTCGCGGCTATCGAGCGCTTCGACGGCGAACTGGTGGGCGCCCTCCTGGCCGGCCTGAAGGGCAGTGAGTACCGGCTGCTAATGCTGCCGGACCACGCCACGCCGCTCTCCATAAGGACCCATTCCAGCGAGCCGGTGCCGTTCCTGGTCTACGACCCGGCCCGGCCGCGCGAGTCACATCAGAAATTTGACGAGGCGTCAGCCGCAGTCAGCAGCCAGGTGTTTGCAAAGGGCTGGGAACTGATGCCCTGGTTCCTCGGTCAACACAAATAGGCGGGGACTTAAGCCCTACGTTAAGTCCCCGCCCTGCCTCCCACTTCTGCGGCTCCGCCCTGCCGGACGTGGCAAAAGGCCCGCCCGCGTACCGCAGTTGTGAGCGTTATCTCTTTCTACTTATACCGGAGCATCCCTTTTTTTTCCTGCTCAGAAATGCACCCGTCTCAATCACTTTCCAGACAAACCATGGTGATCTGGCGCGGCGCCGGGCAAACCAAGAATTTATCTCAAGAGGTTGTTCGTTGCGAGGCCGGCAGCTTAGGTGCAGACTTCCTCTTCGGTGACCAGGCCGTCACGCATGCACACCTTGCGGTCGCAGGCATCTGCCACGTCGGGGTTGTGGGTTACCAGCACGAAGGAGGTGCCGGTGTCTGTGTTGATCTGGCGCATCATCTCGATGATCTCCTGCGAGGTGGCGGTGTCCAGGTCACCGGTGGGCTCGTCTCCCAAAACAATGTGCGGCCCGTTAACCAGGGCACGGGCGATGGCCACCCGCTGCTGCTGGCCGCCAGACAGCTCGCTGGGCTTATGGTCCAGGCGGTCGCCCAGGCCGATATCCCGCAGCGCCTTGACCGCCGCTGCCTTCGCCTGGCGCCGGGCCAGGCCGGCGTACTCACCCGCCAGGGCCACGTTCTCCGTGGCGGTGAAGGTGGGGATCAGGTTGAACCCCTGGAAGATGAAGCCGATGTCGCGGCTGCGCACCTGGTTGAGGGCGCCGCTTTTTAAGTTATCCACCCGGTGGCCGTCCAGCCACACCTCGCCCCGGTCCGGCCGGTCCAGGCAGCCCATGATGTGCATGATGGTGGATTTGCCCGAGCCCGATGGGCCCATGATGGCCAGCATCTCGCCGCGCCGGACGGTGAGCGAAGCTCCCCGCAAAGCGTGCACCAGGTTGTCCTTGCCCAGCTCGTAGACCTTGTGCAGGTCCACGGCTTTTAGTATGCCGCCGTTGCCGTCACTCATTACTCATACCTCAGCGCCGTCACCGGATTGAGCCGGGCCGCATGCCAGGAGGGATACAACCCGCTGACCACACCCAGCAGCACCGCGAAGCCCACCGAGCCCACCGCCAGCCGCGGTGTCAGCAGGAATATCTGAATGCCTGAAGACGCCCCTGCCGCATTGGCGGCCATCACGAGCAGCCAGCCCAGCACCAGGCCGGTGACGCCTCCCAGGGCGCCGATCAGGGCCGACTCGGCCAGGAACTGGCGCACGATGCGGCCATCGGAAGCCCCCAGCGATTTGCGGATACCCACCTCCCGGGTGCGTTCGAACACCGACATGGTCATGGTGTTGATCACCGACAGGCCGCCCACCAGCAGCGAGATGAGCGCCACGCCGAAGACAATGGCGGTGAAGATGCGGGTGGAGTTGGTCACCTGCTCCTGGAACTTGGCCGGTCCAATGACGTTGTATTCCGGATACTTGTCGCTGATCTCCTTGGCCAGCTGGTTGGGATCCACACCAGGTTTGGGATAAATAGTCAAAGTGGTGGCCAGCTTGCTCGGATCCAGGTGGGACTTCACCAGGTCCGGCAGGTCGTTATAAAAGATGCTCTGGGCGTCCTTGAAGGGGATGTCGACCGTAGTGTCAGGAACGGTCAGGGTCTTGTCCAGGATGCCCACCACCGTAAAGTCGCGGCCCCGCACATTGATGGTGCCGCCTATGCGGGCGTTCAGTTTCTTCACCATGTCGGCGCCGACCACCGCCTTGTCTTCATCGGTGGGTTCGAGCTCCCTTCCCTGGGCGTAGGTGAGCTTGAAGCTCTCCAGGTCGCGGCCCCTGAGGTCGTTACCCTCCACCAGATCGGGCATACCGAAGGAAGCGCCCTGATCCTTGTTAAGGGTAAAGCCGACGCTGGCCGAGGCCAGCTGCACGCCGTCCAGCGCCTGGATCCTGGGGATGGTATCCACCGAGATGGGGCTGCTGCTGAAGCCGCCGTTGGCGCCCTGGCTCAGCGTTACCTTGTCGGCGTAGAAGCGGGTGCCGCCGTTGACCATCAGGGTGATCTTCTCGGCCAGCGAGCCCATCACCACCAGGGCGAAGATGCCGATGGTGATGCCAAAAATGGTCAGGAAAGCCCTGAATTTCCGCCGGAATACATTTCTGAAGGTCCGCATCTGCCGCCGCTCGCTTGATGTTGCCGATTGTTGCGCCTGAGACGGAAGCATAATCAATGCCTTACCCAGAAGCAAACTGCCGGCCCTTGTTGCGGCCGCAGCAGGATAAGCCTTTTAAAATAGATTCTAATTGGATTTGGCGGCGGTGAAGGGATCCTCGATTGACATGCGGTCCAGGACTTCCCGCAGCTTCAGGTTGTAGAGGGCAAGGCCGATATGCTCAGCCATGCTGTGGGCTAGGTGCATGACTGCCTGCCCCGGCTTTTCCGGTTCGCCGGAGCCCGGCAGGCGCAGATGCAGTACACCCAGCGTCAGGCTGGCGGCCCGCAGGGGGACGCACAGATATGCATAGTCCTCAACAACGTGGCGGCATCGCGTGCCCTTGTGGCCGGCGGCGGCGCTATGAAGCTGCCCCTGTCTCAGGGACCAGCACTCGTCCCGGGAGAATTCCGGAACCCACGAATTTTCATCCCCCCATCTGGATGCGGCTTCGTATTTCTTGCTGCGCGGGTTGAAAATGTAAAGGCAGCCTGAGTGACCGGGGAAAAGATCGGTGGCGGCCTGGGTGAAGACTCCGTATGCCTCATCGGCACTCAGGCAGCTTTCCAGCATCTCATCCATGTATTCCAGCAGGGCGGTCTCGTGCTCTCGCTGCTTCAACTCCTGAGAGCGGGCCTCCAGCTCCCTGTTGGTCTCGTCCAGAAGGCTGCTGCGTTCGTTGACCTTTGCTTCCAGCTCGTCTTTCATCCGCCGCAGGGAGTCCTCGCTTTGTTTCCGGGTCGTGATATCCAGCCACATCCCGACAATGTATGCGTTTTCATCATCAGGGCTGCGGACGAGGCGGAGGATGTCCAGGAACCACCGGTACGAGCCATCCGCGGTGCGCCAGCGATATTCGTACTCGTGATATCCCTGGTCGAAGATACGCGGCAGTTGATCGAATATGCGGGGTGCGTCTTCCGGATGGATATGTTCCGACCAGAAGGTAGAGTCGGAGGTGAGATCTTCGGGCTGGTAGCCGGAAATGATTTTGATATTGGGGCTCACATATGTGACCCCGAAATCACCGCCGGCATTGCTGGTGTAGAGGATGATTGGCAGCGATTCCACCAGCAGCGACAGCTGCTCGCCGGTGCGCCTGAGCGCCACTGCCTGCTGGTCGCGCTCGCTCCTGGTCCTGATGGCGCTGATGCCGTAGGCGAGGTCGCCGGCAAGCTCGAGCAGCAGATCGACCTCTTCCTTGCCAAAAGCATCCGCTTCGGAGGCATAGATGGTGAGCGCCCCAAAAGGCTTGCCGTCGCCGGCCAGCGGCAGGGCGACCGCTGAAGCAAACCCGCTGCGGGACGCTTCCTCCCGCCAGGGATCGAAGACGGGGTCGGTCATGATATCACGAACCACGCTGGGCCGGCCGGTCCTGATGGTCTTGCCCGTCGGTCCCTGGCCATGCCTGGAATCCGCATTCCAGCTTATGCGGGCATTTTCCAGGTAGCTGCTGCCCTGGCCGCCGGCAGCCGCAGGGCTCACGGTTCTGTCATTATCGTGTTCCGCGAATCCTACCCAGGCAAAGCGATAGCCACCCACATCTACCACGGCGCCGCAGATGTCCTCCAGGAGCTGCTTTTCATCCAGCGCTCCCACCAGGGCATGGTTCGATGCGGTGGCCGTTCTCAGAGCCCGGTTCACCGCCTGCAGCTTTTCCTCGGCGCGCTTGCGCACATCGAGTTCGCGGTGCAGGCGCTCATTGACTTCCTTGAGCTCGCTGGTGCGCTCGGAGACAAGCTGCTCCAGGTTGTCCTTCGTCTGTCTGAGTGATTCCTCAGCGCGCTTGCGCAGGGTGATGTCACGGGAGATGCCCAGCACCTCATGAAGGGCGCCGTCCTTTTCCCGGATGGGCACCAGAGCGGTGCTTTGCCAGGACTCCCGCCCCCGGAACGTCGCCCTGTTCTCCACATTGAGGGGATATCCCTCCTGGAAGACCTGCTCGAGCTCCCGGACCTGCTCGTCGGCCATGCCATGGGGAAACACTTCTCCCCGGGGCCGGCCGATTATCTCCTGGGGCGTGCTGCCCAGCTGCTCGGCGGCAAAGCTGTTGACATACTTGATGCGCCCTTCCCGGTCAACAATAAAGATGAAATCCTGGGCCGCTTCCGCCAGAGTGCGGTAGCGCTCTTCACTGGCCTTGAGAGCTATCTCGGCATCTATGCGCTCATCCATCTCCACTTCCAGTTCACGCCAGCGCCTGACAGCGAAAGCACTGAGCGCCGCCGCCAGGATCGCCAGAGCGACGATCAGTTCGTCATACTGAAAGGGGCTGTTCTTGAGTTGCAGTGATGCCGCCTCAAAGGAGGCATGCAGGTCGAGAACAAAAGTGAGAATAAAAGCAACAGAGAAAATGATGAAGACGACCGCCAGATCCCGCAACATCCTGGCGCTCTTTTTTTTCCGGGTCTTCTTCTTTACATGGTCGGAAACGCCGGTTACAGGTATGTTCCGGAGTTGACTGTCAGCGGGTTTGTTCGCAGACGCTTTCGACCAGAACATCCAGTCTGCGATCCTGGGCCACAGAGCAGTGATTTTTTTCAAGGGATGCATTGTCCTTTAGAATCTATCTCGAAATGCATCTCCTGCTGCGGCCGGCTGCAAAGGTCATGGACGCCGCCCATAGCCTTTTCGCTCGGCCTCGCAACGAACAGCCTTTTGAGATAGATTCTTAGTGTTCGTCATTATTAAATTCGGTGAAAAACTGCTGCTTTTATGAAGATTGTCGCGGAGTGTATCGGCGCAGAGCCGTCCGGTGTTTATAGTAACTATCTCAAAAGGCACTTAGCGGGAATCCGCTGAACCGCCAGGCGGGCGCATGAGGGCGCCCTCATCGGCGGGTCCGGCCAGGCCGGTGTACAACCTGAGGAGGCCAGACCGCTGCGGAGCCTGCCAGGGCGGCAGCAGGGACAGGCGCTCACTGATCTCTGCGGCCATGGCCTCGGGATTCAGGGGGCCCCTCTCTGTCCCTTCCAGCTCGATCAGGCCGCTCTTAAGGTCGATGTGGATGAGGTCTCCATCACGGACAGCGGCAATGGGGCCGCTTTCGGCAGCCTCCGGGCAGACATGGCCAACGCAGGGTCCCCTGGTGGCGCCTGAAAAACGGCCATCGGTGATCAGGGCTGCCCCTTCGGTGAGGGCGGCCTCAGATGCAAGCGCCGCGGTCAGGTAGAACATCTCGGGCATGCCGGTTGCCCGCGGGCCTTCGTATCTAACCACGATGGCGTCTCCCGGCTTGATCGCTCCCGCCAGCACTGCTTCCAGGGCCGCCTGCTGGCCGTCGAATACGCGGGCCCGGCCCGTGAAATCCATCATTGCCGGCGCCACCGCCGAGCGCTTCGCTACCGCCAGGCGCGCCAGGTTTCCCTTGAGGACCGCCAGGCTGCCCCTGGGATTGAGCGGCCGGTCAACCGGCCGGATAATGTCATCCACGCCCAGACCATGGTTTTCCAGAAGACGTGGCTGCTCACTGAAGAAACCGTCGGCTTTGAGCCGCTCCAGGTTGTCGCCCAGCGGCGCACCGGTAACCGTGGGGACGTCAAGATCCAGGTAACCCCTGATTTCCCACATCAGCCGCGGCACCCCACCGGCATACCAGAAGAGGTCGGCAGTATGCTGCCCGGAGGGGCGCAGGTTCAGAATCCAGGGAACCAGGTCATTGACCTCTCTTACCTGCCGCCACGAGAACTCGATGTCCAGCTCTTCCGCCAGGGCCGGCAGGTGCAGCATGGCGTTGCTGGAGCCGCCGATAGCCGCGTGGACAATGAGGGCATTCCTGAGAGACCGGGCGGTGATGATCTCACCAGCGGTCGTGCCTTTGTCGATCAGCCGCGACGCGGCGGCGCCGGTCTGGCGCGCCAGGTCTTCCTGCTCGGCGGCAGTCGTGGGACAGCAGGCAGTCGCGGGGAGAGCCAGCCCCAGGGCTTCAGTCATGATCTGCATGGTAACCGCAGTGCCGAGGAAGTTACAGGCGCCGGCGCAGGGCGCCGCCGTGAGGCTGTGATAGCGGTAGGTCTCTTCGCTGATCTCCCCCCGCTTGAGACGCGCGTACAGCTCCCCCATCCGGTCGACGGAGATGTCCCCAGGTCCGGTATGCATGACGCCGCCCGGCAGGAAGGCCGCCGGCTGGTCCAGCCGGGCGGCGGCCAGCAAGTGCGCCGGAATCGCCTTGTCGCACCCGGATACGGCCACCCAGCCGTCGAAATGGCCGCTAACGAAATGAAGCTCCGCCGCCATCGACATGAGTTCGCGGGAAGGCAGGGAATACCCCATCGCCTCAGTCCCCTGGGCGATGCCGTCACAAGTGTCGGTGCAGCAGTAACGGCCTACCGCCAGGCCGGCCTCGCGGGCGCCTTCGCGCACCAGGCCAGACAGCTCACCCAGATGGACGCTGCCCGGATGTGATTCGCCCGCGGAGCTTTCCACCAGCAGCCAGGGCTTTCCCAGGTCTTCCGGGCTCCAGCCGCAGCCAATGCGCAGCGGGTCGACCTCCGGCCCCCATCTCATTTCCTGGCTGTGCAAACGGGAAGATTCCGTCATGACGCACCTCATTTTCCAGCTTCAATTCGTGAACCGTTTTCATGATAAGGGGCGGGACCGCAGTCCCGCCCCAGAAATGCTATCTCGTTGGCCACCCGGCAGGGGCGGCGCCCTCCCTAGTTGACCGGTGCCTTGCCGCTATTTACCTGCCGCTCCCTGTTGATGGCCTCGGCGCGGTCGGCCGCTTTCTTCTGCTCATCGTCCAGCCAGTCCTGGGCCCACCGGTACTGGGTCGACCAGACCTCGTCTGCCACCTCTTCCAGACTACCGGCGTACTCGTCGAGCCCTTCGCGAAGGACCGTGATGACGCTCTCGGCCCCGTCATGAGTGGCATAGGCGCCGTGCATCTCCACCGCCTCCCTGAGAACATCGGGGTGGTCGATGATGGGACAGGGGCGCAGCAGATTGTGCCCGAAGGGCTGCCGGCGGCGGATCGACTGGAAGAATGGCGACTTGAGTGCTTCCAGCAGCGACATATCGCTGATGTTGTCCGTGGCAAAATGACAGAAGACGCAGGGCTCCACGTCGCCGCGGTTGTTGATGTGCAGGTATTTGCGCCCGGCTGCCAGACAACCGCCGGTGAGCGTGCCGTCATTCCAGAAGTCGGCCACCAGAATCGGCAGCTCCCTGCGGATGCGGTTCACCCCTTCACGCAGCCTGTTCCGCTCCTTCGGCGAAGGCATATATGCCAGATCGGGAGATTTGCCAATGGGGATGTACGAGAAATACCAGCCGTAGCTGCATCCCTTGTTGATCAGCATCTCCACGAATTCATTACTGATGATCGTATCGATGTTCTTGCGCGAGGCGGTGGCGCTAAAGGCAAACACGGCGCCCCGCTCACGCAGGTTGTCCATGGCGCGCATCACCTTGTCAAAGGTGCCCGGCCCGCGACGCTCATCCGTTTCCTTCTGGAAGCCCTCGATGCTGATCGCCGGGGCGATATTGCCCAGCTCGACGATCCGGTCGGCCATTTCCTCGTCGATCAGGGTGCCGTTGGTATATATCTGGAAGGCAATATCATTATGCTTCTCGATCAACCCCAGCAGCGGCTTGTAGAAGAACGGCTCGCCGCCGGTGATGACAAAGAACCTGACGCCTAGATCCTTGGCCTCGGTAATCACCCGGTCCATCACCTCGGGGTCCAGGTCATCCTTCTTGGTGTAGTTGCCGGCATAGCACCCGACACAGCTGATATTGCAGCGCATGCTGGGCGAGATGACCATCAGGTTGGGAGAACTGATGCCAGCCTCTTTCATTAACTGTTCCGACACGTTAGGGTCGCGGAAGAAGAGGCCGACGATGGTCTTGGCGATGTAGTTCTTGCGGACATTCGAATCAATATTGCCGAGGAGGCGGTTGAAGTACTGAACGCCGACACTCCCGGGGGCCAGATAATCCTGCATCCATTCGGCCACCATTTTCTGCTGTTTGCTGTCCGCCAGCTTGCCAAAAGCCTGGGCCAGACGCTGGTAGTTTTTGTCCGAGGATTGGGCCAAAACTTTGAGTGACTGGCTCAACACGCGTTCGGCGGCATCGTGTTTGGCGCGGTTAAAGACCTCTTTACTCTTCGAGACAAAATTCAGGTCCATATCCAAGCCTCCTACTTGACGTCTTTCTAAATCAATTGACCGGATTTAT
Source organism: Actinomycetes bacterium (assembly GCA_021790075.1). Taxonomy (GTDB): domain Bacteria; phylum Actinomycetota; class Thermoleophilia; order BMS3ABIN01; family BMS3ABIN01; genus JAJYIN01. Next base: position 9,209 of record JAJYIN010000010.1, read on the forward strand.
GAGACTACCCGCTGCGCTTGTCAAAGTAAATTACCCATTAGCCGCCAGCTAAAACCTGATGACAACCGGCCCGGAAGCGCCTCGTGTGACCGGCGCCCCCCGTTTTAACCTGCAGTGGACGTATTTAGAATCGCCTGACAACTTTGCGAGAATCCTATCAAAAATTGTAAAAAAGGAAAGTGGGAAATAAGCACTGCCATGGAATAAACTACGGAAAACCGGGGGAATAAGATTTCATCGGGGAAAAGCTGTTCAAGCCTTTTATTTCCGGAACCGTATTAAATAGCATGTCTAGCCCAGAAACCGCCAACGGACGCCAAATAAAGATCGGTGATGAGTACTTTCAGGTGCTCACCGAGGAGTCCAGCCGTGTGCTGGCGCATGGCGAGCCCTTCGTCATCGTTGACGTAAAGAAGGAGAAACTGGTAGTCAAGGAAGGCGAGCTCTTCCTGTACAGCGACATCGAGGGCAATGTGGCGCGCGACGACACCTCCGGCCTGGGCCTTTATTTCCAGGACACGCGCTTCCTGAGCACCTTCGATATGACCCTTTTCGGTTCCAAACCGGTGTTGCTGTCTTCCACCGCGGACCGTGGCTTTATGAGCCAGATCGAGCTGACCAATGCCGACTTCATGACCGTCGAGGGGATGGTGGTGCCTCAGGAAACCATCAATATCCGCCGTATCCGCGTGGTGAACGGCAAGCTCTACGAGCTGATCCGCATCAAGAACTACAACCACTTCCCTGTGGATATCTCCCTGGAATTCGAGTTCGACTCCGATTTCGCCGACATGTTCGAGGTCCGCGGCACCAAGCGCACCAGGTACGGCACCCGGCTGGCGCCCAAGACCACAGAGGACTCCATCCTGCTGGCTTATCATGGCCTTGACGCCATCCTGCGCAAAACCGATATCCGGCTGGAGACGCCGCCCACCACGATCGATGGCACCAGTGCCATCTACCGCTTCCAGCTGAAGCCGCGGGAGCGGCGGGTGATCAAGTTCAGCGTCGAGCCGATCCTGCCTACCACCCGGGTTCCCGAGATCACTGACTTCAACAAGGCGATCGGCGATGTCAGAAAGAGTTACGAGCGCTGGTTCAGTAGCTCGACGCAGCTACACACCGACAATGAACTCTTTACCACGCTGCTTCGCAGCAGCCAGCGGGACATCCGCATGCTGGCAACCGACACCGAGATGGGCTATTTCCTCAGCGCCGGAGTGCCCTGGTTCGTCACCCCATTCGGCCGCGACACCATCATCACCTGCCTGCAGATCATGATGCTGGATCCGCTGCCGGCCATGGACACAGCCAAGGTTTTCACCCAGCTGCAGGGCAAGACCATAGACCCCTGGCGGGATGAAGAGCCGGGCAAGATCTTCCATGAGGTGCGGCGCGGGGAACTGGCCAACATCCGCGCCATCCCCCATACGCCTTATTTTGGCAGCGCTGACTCCACGGCGCTTTACCTGATCATGCTGTCAGACATTGTGTTGTGGACCGGCGACCTGGATTTCGCCCGTTCCATGCTGGAGCCGATCAACCTGGCATTGCGCTGGATAGATGAATATGGCGATCCCGACCAGGATGGTTTCGTTGAATACGAAACCAAGTCCCGGCGCGGCCTGGTAAACCAGGGATGGAAGGATTCCGGCAATTCAGTGGTGCACACGGATGGCCGCCTGGCCGAGCCCCCGATCGCCCTGGCTGAGGTACAGGCCTACGTCTACTACGCCAAGCGCCGCATCAGCAGTCTGTTCGAGCTACTGGGTTACCGGGAGCGGGCCGGCGAGATCAGAGCCCAGGCCGAGAAGCTGAAAAGCGCTTATAACCAGGCATTCTGGATGCCGCGCGAGGGATATTTCGCCCTGGCGCTGGATGGCGAGAAGAATCAGGTCAAAACGATCACGTCCAATCCCGCCCACGGGCTCTGGGCCAGGATAATCGATGAAGAGAAAGCCGAGCGGGTCAGGGACCGCCTGATGCAGCCCGATATGTTCTCCGGCTGGGGCATCCGCACCCTGAGCAAATCATCGATTAATTACAATCCCATGAGCTACCACAACGGCAGCGTCTGGCCTCATGACAACGCCATCATCATCAGGGGGCTGAAGAAGTACGGTTATAACGAGGCGGCGGCCCAGGTTGCCAGCGGGCTGTTCGATGCCGCCCTTCATTACGATTATTACCGGCTGCCCGAGCTGTTCTGCGGGTTCACCAAGCGCTCCATCAGCCGGCCGGTCAACTATCCGGTCGCCTGCAGTCCCCAGGCCTGGGCGGCCGGCAGCATCTTCATGATCCTGCAGGCGCTGCTGGGAATTGAGGCCGATGCTCCCAGCAGCACCGTTTACGTTAACTGCCCCTCACTGCCTCAATGGCTCAAGGAAGTCGACGTCCGGGGCATGCAGGTAGGCAAGGCTTCCCTGTCGCTCAAGTTCCGCCGCGATGGCGACGTCACCTCATTTGTGGTAACAGAGAAATCCGGCACGGTGCGGACGATCGTCACGGAGTAACAGTGCCGCCGCCACGGTAATTTCCTTCATCGCCAACCGCTAGCCCTCGATAAGCACCGCCCGGGCCGGGGCCCCATCCCCGCCCCTGATCTTGAGGGGAAGGCAGGCAAGCTGGTAGTCGCCGGCATCGACATTTCTCAGGTCCACTCCCTCGATGATTATCACCGACGCTCTCAGCAGCGTCTGATGCACATGAGTGGTGCGGGATCTGAACTTCTCGATGGAAAGATAATCGATCCCGACCAGCCTGACCCCGCGGTCCACCAGCAGACTGGCGGCGTCATCGTCCAGGGAAACGTACTGCGTGCTGAACTCGTCGCTGTCCCATAAACCGGAATTGCTGGTCTTAAGAAGCACCCGGACCGCGTCGCCCAGCCCCGCCGACTCCAGGCCGGCCGCAGACACCGAACCGGCGGCGCCGGTCAGATCCAGCACCCGTGCCGGCCCTACCAGCGCTTCCAGAGGAAGCTCATCGACGCCGGCCATGCCATCCACGAAATGGCGGGGGGCGTCCACATGCGTGCCGGAATGAGAGCCCAGTTTAAGCACGGACAGGTTGGCGTGATCCCCCTTGGTGATCTCATGGTAGGGCTCGACTTCGACGCCGGCGTCGCCGGGGAAATAGACCATGCCGGAATACACAGGCACTGAGATATCGATAATTCGTGTCATTATTCCTCCAGTTCTTTCATTGCAAGTCACTCAGCAGCCCCGGCTCGTGATCACTCGATGCAATTGCCGGCACTTCATTTGAATAAAGTACCCAAAAATAACCTCCCATCACCAGCACTGCCTCGATCGGGCCCTGAAACAGCAGGTGCACATGAGCATGTTGAAGTCATCCAGCCTTACAATTTCCGGGAACGGGGGCAAGATATCAGGTTCGCCGCTTTCGGCGCCGAGTGCGGGCGCCAGCAATGCTTCCGTCCCCAGGTCCATAGCAAGTATCTGCATTACACCAGGCGGCGGGGGAACGTTAAAAAAGCCAAAGGGCGCAAAGCGTTATTAGCGGTCAACCTCGGTCCAGGCGGTTTCCCGCACGACCGTCCAGGCAAAGAAGGGCGGGTCGTTGATGAAGTCCTGCGTCATATTGAAGTTGAAATTGCCGATATCGGTCATGCCCTTGCCCCAGACGTAACCGATGAAAGTCCCGGAACCGCTGCCATTGGCAGTCACCGGCCCGTCCGGACAGTAGATAATGCCATGCAGGTTGCCGATGGCATTGCCTTCCAGGCTGACGCTGCCGTTCCGGACGATTATGAGGGCCTTGCCGGTCGTGTACGGATTGTGGGGCCACTCGAACTTCAGTTTGACGTCATTGGTGTCGGGACTGCCCGAAGGAAAGTCGACGTAAACCACGACATCACCGTCATGGTTCGGGATATCGCTCTGCTGCAGCGTCAGGTTGCTGGGGGGATTGTCGTTATAATAGCCGCTTGCCTGCGCCTGGGTCTTTAGGACCGACAGCTGGCTGCTGGAGAGGCCGGAAGTGGAAAACACCGACTGCATGTCACTGAGGCTGAATGTATTTCCGGCCGGCCCCCGGCTGTCCCGGTCATTGGCGTCATTGCTGGTATTATAATAACTGGTGGTGCTGCCGGTTGTTGAATAGATCTGGGAGCTGCCGCCGTTGGACTTGGCATAAATGGAGCCAGTGGCGAAGACGCCTGCTCCGCCTCCGTACATCAGGTCTGTTCCGGAGAGAGTCAGCTTGTCCCGTCCGTAAAAATTGCCGCGCACGAAAACGCTCTGGTTGGTAAGGGCCACATTGCCGTTGGCGTGTATATCACCATTGATATAGAAAGACAATGGATAGCCGCTTCCTTCGACACGAACCCTTTGCTGCAGCTTGCGGTAACCACTGCCGGAATTTGCCTCGGCTGTAATCAAAAGGTATTCCGGGGCCGGATTGGCGGATGCAAGGTTGAGACCGCAGCCCGTGCAGTGAACCCCATTGGAGTCCACCAGGTCCACAGAGACGGTAAAGGTTTCATTGCCGATCTTCATGACTATCGGATTGGCCGGATTCTGACGGCGCGCCGGGTCGGGATCCATCAGATAACCGAAACCGTCCGGACTTTGGTCGGCCCGGGGCTGGGTCAGCTGGCTCTCGGTAGCGGCATAATTGAGCATGTCCAGAGTGGTTTCAATACCGCCTTCGGCATAATAGAAAGCTTGTCCGCCTGTATTGTCGGCGGTTGACATGCGGCCTTCACGGCTGGCCACAAAGTACATGCCGGCGCCCATGACCAGCAGTACTGCAGACATGATCACTACTGTCATCATGGCGACCCCGCTCTGGTCAACCATTTTGGCCCAGACTCTGCCCAGTTGATTTTTTACCTCAATTTTCATTGTACCATCCTGTTTCTCAGCCAGGCCTGGTCGCTGAAGACCTGCTGCGACTCCTTGCCGGTTTGCATGGTCAATGCGATATCCACCCTGGCTATCTTGTCCGGAACCCCATTGCAGCCTGGCTGCTGCAGTTCCTGTAGTGTAATGACGCCATCATACGGCGGTGTATCGCAACGGTAATCATTGCCGAAGTAGTTGAACTGCGCTGCAGCCACGTCGTTGACCATGGTCACCTGTCCTCCACCGGCCGATGAGGAACGCCAAAGGGTGCCTGGCGTCCCTCCGTCACCCGGTAAAAAGCCATATGTGACAGTTTCGTCGCCGCTGCCGAAGTTGACTGTAAAAGACACCTGAGTGGGATCCGCCGTGACAATACCGGAGGCCTGCCGCAATTCTCTTGTCATCCGGTTCATTCCTTGCCGGGCATTCTCGGTGATGTCGGCAATGTCCTGACCTTTCTTCCAGTTGCGGCTGGTTTGCCACAGGAAACTAAACATGCCGGTGATGATAACGGCAAAGATTCCCAGAGCGACCAGCAGTTCGATCATGGTAAAGCCGTCTTCTCTAAGGCCGCTGCCGCACATGCGGGACGGTGTGATTTTTCCCGGGTTCCTAATCATTACTGACTCTGATCCACAGTGATGTTGATCTGGCCGATCCAAACCTTTTGCATTCCGGCCGGATCGACCACGGTCACCGTATCCTTGTGCGGGTTGGAAGTTTTCCAATTGACCTCGGCGCCATAAATACCAGATATCATGATCAACCCGTCCGGAATGGCGATCGTGGCCTTGCCGCTCTCAGCCGTCATGGCGTTGTTGATCTCGGTAGTGGTGTAACTATGCCACTCGCTGATAAGCGCATTCTCCAACGGATAATTCCTGAGCGATATGTTCTGCAACGGATTCGACGGGCTGATGTTGTACAGGTCATAGCATGTATCGCCAATGCTGCTGTACGTGCAGCCTGACTTGTACGGATTGAAAATGCCAACGGTAGCTTGATACGACAGCTGATTGCTGCCCAGGGATCCTCCCTGCGCCTGGCTTTGAGCCTGCGCCTGGAAGTTGCGGATGAATACAACTCCCTGCGGAGCAGACGGATTCAGCGTCGTCGTGGTTGGCCACTTCTGCAGCGGCATGATGTTGATCTGCTGATAGGCCGCATTGCCTTTGGCGTTGGTGTGACCGCTTTCCTGCTCGATTTCCGCCTGCAGGTCTTCGTTGCTGCTGCCAACTGCTGTTACCATGGGATTGACGAAAGCCCAACGCATGTAGCCGCTGAGGTCACCGGATGGCGTTCCCAGGTCGAGCTGCAGCGCCTGGGTTCCCACGCCCGTATCGGCCTCGGCGTCGGTCTCAAGGCCTCCGCCTTCGACTTCCGCCTTCGCGTACGTATCAGTCATGCTCGGCTTGGGCCAGACGTCAGGAGGGCCGGTAGTCACGGGTCCGGCCTGCTGCTCATGCTCTCCCGGCCCGGTCACTGTGGCCTCAGCCCCCTTATAGGGATCAGTTACGCCAGTAACCTGCAGGTTGCCGGCTATGGAGCTGGCCCATGGATTGGAAGTGCAGCCATAGTTGGTAGTCGCGTGAGCTTCGCCCATGTTCCCATCCACCAAGGTGGTGTACGGATCCCCCGAGCCTGTTGAAGTCGTGACCGAAATCCCGATGACATCAACCGAGCTCCCCGAAGAATGTGGACAGTCAGAACCGCCGCCGCCGCCGACGCCGCCTGCGTGGACGGTTTGCCCAGTGGATGAAATCTGGCTGGGCAGTTCATAACTGCCCTGATTCTGGCCGCCATTTTCAGGCCACGTGACAGTCACAATTACACTGACCAGGTTGCTGGGCGGCGTATCATTTCCTTCGCTGTTCGAGTTGTAGTTTGCTGGAGGGATGATGGTGTTGCCATTATTGTCTATAAATCTGGTAACAACGGTTCGCGTTATATTTTGAGAATCCGGCGCTGATACAACAGTGTAGTAGGCATCACTGCCCGACTGCGTGAAATAGCCTGTCCAGCCGCGTCCGTCCACGCCCGGAGTGGTAATTTGATCCGGATAATATGAATCCAGCAGATCGATATCGCTGGTAGTGCCCTTGTCGGGGTCAGAACTGTAGGGAACGTAATACGGACGCGCCCGCATCTCTTCCAGTTGCTGCTGGGCGGTTTGCTTCGCCACCGAAGCCATGCGGGCATGGACTGTCCCTCTGAGGCCGACCGTCAGAGTCCCGGCGATGCCGGCGGCGATGACCATGAAGATCGCCAGGGCCACCAGCACCTCGATCAGCGAAAACCCATTTTCGTCGCCCCGAAACCGCCCTGGCGCGATTTTCCAAATGGCATGGCGGTCACTTCTGTAATCAGAAATTCTCATGAGGTTGTCACCCTACCCTGACGTTTGCGGTCTCACCGTCGACCAGTATTGTCTTTATCCTGCCCAGGCTGTTTTTAAGTACCAGCGTGCCGCTTTCACAGGCGCCGCGGGCATAACACTCCAGATATGCGTCACCGCCAAAAGACGGTGGGGAATCTGAGGAGAAAACCACGCTGGATGGGAGAGTTTCCGGCCCCCGGACATTGACCCAGGTGTCGTTTTGCCTTACCTGAAGCTGGTAGGTTTTGTCGCCATTACTGAAGTCGATCCTGTAGGTGTTGCCGCTGTTGATCGCCATGGCCGAGGCTTCCCGAATCTCGGTTTGAACCTCACGGGCGGCGGAATCCAACGAGCGTCCCGCTAAATAATAAGAAAGAGCACCGACGCTCATCGCCAGGAGGGAAATGGCAAGAGCAACGGTGACAACAATTTCTACTAACGTAAAGCCTTGTTGATCGTGGAGAAGAAGTTCTTGTTGTCCAGGAAATCTGTTATTCAAAGAAGTCCGGGCAGGGCATCTTGCACGGGGAGTAAAACTGCCACCTTGTAAACAGCCACCAACGCGAAAAAAAAGCCAGACAGACACGGGAACACCAACCCCTTCTTAAATTGTATCGTCCCGAATATCGACACCTTTACATTCGTACAAAAAGAGGGGCCTGCTGGAGGCCCCTCACGATTTACCTGTTGTATTTCTTTAGTTAGCCCTTGTCATAGTTGTATTTGATTGCGGTTATACCGCCACCACCGGTCCATGTCCACCAGTCCCTGGGCAGGTTGGGATTATTGAGATACGAGCCCTCGAATGACAGGAAGATGTTGGTGGCGTGCCCCTCATCTTCGTCTCCCTCTCCGCAATACACTCCCGGGTTGTGATGATTTTCCTCATTATCATCCCTTTCTCCAACGCCCTGGGCTGTCATATTGACATTGCCATTAACGATGACGGAGCCATACATCACAAGGTCGCCTGTGACCTGGAGCGAGCTGACGCCGTTCTCGCCGCTGAGGTATATAAGGGCGCCGGAATGGACAGCTCCCACCACGACATCAGTTTCCAATGAGACCAGGCCTTCACCTGACAGAATGGCCAACCCGTCCGTCGGCTGCAGCTTTAACCCGGGTCCAATCAGATGGAGTTCCTTGATATTGAGCGACGACCCTGGTTTGCCCTCAGTCATGATTGTGGGGGTGATCGCGGGTGAGCTGCAATCACCGGTGATGTTCACGATGGCGTTGTCAGAGGTCGAGGTCAGTTTGACGACCATATAGCTTTGATATTCATTTTGGAAATTGGTGGCAGAAATACTGAAAACCGTGCTGCCGTTGGATGTGCTGCGAGACCAGCCGCCACTGGGAAGAGTGCCGCTGGCCGGCAGGCTCACCGTGGCAATGCTTCCGTTCGGAAACGGAGGCATGGTGAACTTGCTGAAGTTCACTTTCGGGAAGGCCACCGGACTGGGGACTGGGGTCGGCTGAGTTCCCGATGGTTTCGTGCCCGTGTAGGTTCCCGTGTAGGTGACTCCGTCCGTATAACCCTGGCGAGGGACGAAAAGAACCGTTCCGTAACGGCCCTTATGGTCCTCTTCGTCACCACTGGCTTTGGCTTGGATCACCATACTGCCATTGACGTTTACCTTGCCGGTGACTTTGATGTTGGAACCCCCATGGTCTTCCCCGTCATCGCCGCCGCCGTTCATCGTGGAAAAGGTCGCGGTCGCCGGGATCGGGTTGTCTGGTGAGCCTGGGAATAACGCGAAATCAAAGGCCGGCGCGGTGTAATTCACCGAAACCCGCACAGTCTCCACATATGCCGCCGGATCCGAGATCGAGCCATCGACCGCCGCTTTTGCCGTCACCAGGACATTCCCGGGGGTATCGGGGTCCTGCTTGGTATAAATCTCGTAAGTGCCAACGGGATTGCCATTGTCATCCGTGAGGGTCTGGTCTCCATTAAACAATGCGGGGCCGTTAGGGTTGGCGCTGGTGCCCACCGGGATGGCGCCGCCGGGGTACACGGTGTTGAAGTTGGATATAGTGTAAGAAATGGCGTCATCAATTCCCGCTTCGGCAACATTTCTGGCTTCCGTTTGCCGCTTGTCATGCGACACAGTCTTGTTTGAGTTTATCGAGATAGCGGTAACCATGACAGCTACCACGAGCATAATTGACATCACGCCGATGGCAATAATCAAGGCGGCTCCGGTTTGTTCTGTTTTTATGCCGGCGATTCTTTTCATTGTCACACCTTTCGAAACGGTTTATCCTTGAAAATTTCGCAAATTGACCTGAGTAGTCGAGATGGCCGGCTGCCTGTCGGCATGGCCTTCGCTTGTCGTGGTCTCGAAACTGACCTTGACTGAGCGCACACTCCTGGGAGTTGTCACGCTTCCGGTTCCGGGATTCGGCATGATTTGGGAACCGTCGTCTCCAAAGTAAGTGAAGATGGGACCGTTATTCACCCTGTCTGCCAATGTGGTCTGCCCACCGTTGCTGCCGATCACGATCATTTGCTTGTCTGAAGCAGTAAGGACAGGGGGAATGGCCGGTTTACCATCCGTGATCAACCTGATGATGGTCGGCTGTGAAGCTCCCGGCAGAGTCGCGTAGGTGTAAGTGATCCACTTGCCGGCAGACTGGGAAGGGAAGGAAATCAGATCATCCTGAAAAACCGGCTGATTGCCCAGGCTGTCTTCGCGCTTCGCCTCGGCGATGTTGCTCTCCATGTCATAAAGGACCTGGCGGGCGTCCAGCTGAGAACGGAACTGGGCATCCACCTTTTGCTGCGCCCGCATGCTTGATATCAACACGCTGGTGATGCCGGTCATCGCCAGCGATAACAACACAATGACCACAATGAGTTCAATCAGGCTGATGCCTGCTTCGAAACTGAATCTTTTTAAAAGTGACTTCATTTGTCTGCGCCTCAGGGCGCCATTTCAGTGGCGCCAATCAGGGTGGTAAGCTGGATGCTTCCAGCCGGATTCGGAGACGACCAGGAAACGGTTATCATGACTTTCTTGGTGGCTGAGTTTGAAGCAGAAGGATTGAAAGCAACCCGCACATCGCGCGTCACGGTGAATGTATTCCCCGAAGAAGTCGTGACTGTGGAGGTGGAAGCCAGGCCGGTGCCGATGTCAGGCCTGATTGATACATGGCTGTTTTGGGCACTGACTGCCTGGTCATAAGTGAGATCTGCCCCCTGCATGCCGATGGCGTTGAACGTGAGGCTCTTGACCTTGTCGATCTCGCTGGCGGCGACTTCGCGGGCATGCATGCGGGTGTTGGTGGAAACGCCCGTCTTCAGGCCGGTCTCCAGGATAACCGCCATGGGCACAATCGCGACTACCAGCAGCGTGAGCGCGATCAGCAGCTCGACAATCGTGAAACCTTCGTTTTTACGAAGGCGTTTTAGGATCGCATCCCCCATAATCATCCCTTGTTTTGCCTTGCCGTCCCGGTCTTGGCGAATGCCAGATGGCTGGGCGCGATAAAATAATCAGCAGGAAATTGCTTAATCTTTATCGGAAATTTGGGGGAAATTCCTTAGTGCTGTCTGGCACGACGAACAGCAAGGATACAGCGCATTTCCGCTGGTTTAGCTACAGCCGCCAGGCTCTGGATTGGGGCTATGATTGCCGCTGTTAACATGCCACAACCGTCCGGGGTCGGCATCGTAGGAGGCTTCCATGCAGTAGCTGGTGGCAATTCCAGCCGGCCCGGGATGCGGAGCGATCAAAATATGCGCAGATTTGTTATAGCCGTTGCCATTAGCGGGATCGGTGAGATCATTCAGGGTTGTAGTATAAGAAGAGTGAGCTGTGAAGTAACTCTCCTCGGCGATCGCGGCATTATGCAGGTCTGACTGGATGTTGGCGTCGCGCGCTTTGGTCCGCTGGTTTAAATATGCGGGAATCGCGATGGCCGCCAGAATACCAATGATGATCACAACAACCAGGAGCTCGATCAAGGTGAAACCGCCCTGATGTGGCGATCCATTTTGCAGTCTGTTTTTCACTGCTCCTCCCCTGATTTGTTAAAACCATCGGGAAATAATCGTTTGACGTTAATCCTGGATAAGAAACGGCGGGCCGGTGGCCCGCCGTTTCTCAGGATAGCGATAGTTCTCAGCCGTCGCCTCTTCTATCACGTACCGGTTGCACAGTTACGGACAAGCGTGGGGTTGAGGTTCACCAGTATTGCTATTCAGACTCCAGATGTCGCCACTGTTGTTCACGTTATCAGCCTGGAGGCAATAACCGTTTACGTCCCCAGTGGGAGCACTAATCTCCACGTCTGCCGACTTGTGGAAGCCATAGGCATTCGACTCAAGGGTAGCCATGTCGGTGGTATAGGACGATGGATGGCTGTCCGTAAAGTAACTCTCCTCGGCAACTGCGGCGTTGCGGAGGTCGCTCTGGACAGTAGCCCGCCAGCCTTTCTGCCTCTGGCTCAGGTACATCGGAATAGCGATTGCCGCCAGGATGGCGATGATGATGATGACCACCAACAGCTCGATGAGGGTAAAACCCCCTTCACCGCCTCCAGCTTCCACCCTGTTTCTGATCTTGGTAAACATCTTGTCACCTCCCTTCGAACCTAAAGTTTCCAGGCCACAAAAAAGATCTGTGGCTCGCGTGGCAAACCACAGATCCTATCATTCGAATCCACGGTGGCAGCTCAGCCGGCCAAATCCTGCCTGGTCCTGTAGCTTTGCGCCCCACCCTTACGAGTGGTTTGCCTTTTTCACCTTCACCCCTATGCTACCCAACTGCCTGCTTTTTAGACAAATTCCCTGGGAGTGGCAGGTGACTATCTCGCCATTAATCGGCAGCCGGGCAGACTTGCTTTAGGAGGGATGGATTAGAAGAGCTTGGTATTGAGAATTGCTTTCAGGCGTTCAAGGGCCTTAGCCGACTCGCGGGAGACTTTCCGCTGGCTCATGCCCATCTCGTCGGCCACCTCCTGCTGGGTCCGCTCCTCATAGAACAGAAGGTATACGATCTTGCGCTGAAATGAACTCAGGGCATCCAGGGCCTGATTCAGTACAATCCGGTCTTCGATGGGCAGAGAGAACGACTCGAAATGCCGCGAATGCACGCGGCTGCGGTCAGGGTGCGGATTGAGGCTTTCCCTGGAGACCGGGTCGTCAATGGCATGCATGCCAACCATGGCGTACACACGCAGGACTTCCAGAATGCCCTCCTCGGTCACATTGACGGCCTCCGAGAGCTCGCCGGTAGTCGGGGGGCGTTTGAGCCTGCGGGACAGCTCAATGGAGGCTTCTTCAAGTTGCTTCTCGAGCCTCCTGAGCCAGCGCGGCTGCTTCATGAGTACGTTGTCGCGCAGATAATGGCGGACTTCCCCGTCCACGATAGCCGTGGCGTAACTGGAAAATTCAACTCCCCGCCCAACATCAAACCGCTGTACAGCCTTGATCAGGCCCATGTTCGCCACCTGCAGCAAATCCTCATAAGGGTCGGGGAAAAAAGTGAAACGCTTGAGAACGGTGTGCAACAGCCCCTGGTTCCGGCTGACTATTGTGGCCAGCAGGCGCGGATCCTGCGTCTTCTGGTACTCGGCGACAAGGCCGTTGTTATTCCGCCCGGCTTTCCCCGGCCCGGGAAAATCGATGACCTTGCCCGCGGCCCCGCTGACCTCGCCACCGGCCTGATTTGAGTTTATCAGTGCTGCCTTCATTGCCATCGCCAATCTGACCTTCGCCTATTTGACCACGTTCATCAGGTTGAAGATAGGCAGGTAGAGGGAAATCACGATTACGCCCACCAGGGCGCCGACGCCTATCATCATGATCGGCTCCAGGATCGAGGTGAGCGCCTTGATCGAGGCATTGACCTCATCTTCATAAAAGTCAGCGATCTTGTTGAGCATGGTATCAACAGCGCCCGTCTCCTCACCGACCGCGATCATCT
>JAJYIN010000168.1 GCA_021790075.1 Actinomycetes bacterium
GATGCGGTGGAAGGCAAGGTCGTCGATGTTGATGCCGGCGTTTCCCAGGGCCACCGTCACCTCGCTCAGCACTCCCGGGCGGTCCGGCACGGGCACCTTGACGACGAAGAGGTCGGAGGGCGCCAGGTGCTCGGCTTCGAGCATCCGGTTGCGGTTAGCGGCGGCTTTACCGATCATTTCCGTCAGGAAAGACTCGTCGCCCTGGTTCACCGCCGCGATGATGCGGTCGATGCCGTCCCGGTGCTCGGTGAGCGCGTCCGCCAGCCAGCGGCTGTTTTCCAGGAAGATATCCGTCCACACTTTCGGGTTGCTGCCGGCGATGCGCGTGAGGTCGCGGAAACTGGGCCCGGCCGAAAGCAGCGCCTCACGGCCGTCCAGGTTGACGCCCCCCACTTGGTTCATGGCCGAGTTGGCCAGCACATGCGGCAGGTGGCTAACCAGCGCCATGATCCGGTCGTGGGCGTCCGGATCGATGGCGGTAGGCAGGGCGCCGATGCCGGTGATGAATCCGTGCAGCCGCTCGTAATTGCTGGGCTCCACTCCCTTGCCGGATGTCAGGAACCAGGTGGCGTTGTCGAAGAGGTCCTCCCGGGCGTTGGCCACCCCGGCAGTCTCGGCGCCGCAGACGGGATGGCCGCCGATAAAACGCTTTTCCTCCTCGGGTGTAAGCGCGGACATGAGGCTGGACTTGGTGCTGCCCATGTCGGTGATGATGCAGCCGCCGCCTGAAGCGGACATGGCCTGGCGGGCCACCGGAAGAATGGAACGCACCGGCGTGGCGATGAAGACGATACCGGCGCCGGCGACGGCTTCCTCGATGCTGCCGGCGCCATCTGTGATGGCGCCCATCTCAAGGGCCTGGCGCAGCGTCCTCTCGGTGCGGCTGTAGCCGGAGACCCGGGCGACGCCCAGGCGCTCGCGGGCGGCCAGCCCCAGGGAACCTCCCATGAGGCCGACGCCGATGACGGCAATGGTGGTGTCGGAAAAATCAAGCACTGGCTGGCGGCAGGGCCGGGGCCGGCATTACTTCAGGCGGCATCGCTTCAGGAAATATGTTTGCCGGCCATCTCCACATAACGCCGCACCTCAGTGGCGTACGCCATGAATTCATCCACCGGCAGGGACTGGGAACCGTCGCACAGGGCCGATTCCGGGTCGGGATGGGTCTCCACGATCAGGCCGTCGGCGCCCACGGCCACGGACGCCAGCGACAGGGGCAGCACCAGGTCCCGCTTGCCGGTCGCATGGCTGGGATCCACCACCACGGGCAGGTGGCTCTGCTTCTTGATGACAGGTATGGCCGCCAGGTCGAGGGTGAAACGGGTGGAAGGCTCAAAGGTGCGGATGCCCCGCTCGCAGAGGATGACGTCGGCGTTGCCTTCCTTGAGGATGTATTCCGCCGCCATCAGCAGCTCCTCGATGGTAGCGCTCATGCCGCGCTTGAGCAGCACGGGGCGCTCCACCTTCCCGACCTCTGAAAGCAGCTGGAAATTCTGCATGTTGCGGGTGCCGATCTGGATGACGTCGGCGTATTTCAGCACCGTCTCCACGTCCCGGGGGTCCATCAGCTCGGTGACGATCGGCAGGCCCGTCTCTTCCCTCGCGGCAGCCATGATCTTGAGGCCGTCCTCGCCCAGGCCCTGGAAACTGTAGGGGGAGGTGCGGGGCTTGAAGGCGCCGCCGCGCAGCATGGAGGCGCCGGCTGCCTTGGCCTGGCGCGCCGCCCGCAGGTACTGGTCCTCGCTCTCCACCGAGCAGGGCCCGGCGATGAGCGCAAACAGGCTTCCCCCCAGGCCGCATTCGCCCACCCTGACAACGGTGTCCTCGGGATGGGTCTCGCGGCTGGCCAGCTTGTAGGGCTTGAGGATGGGCATGACCTTGTCCACGCCCGCCATGGCGTCGAAATTGAGGCCCGAGATCTGGTCCCGGTCGCCGATGGCCCCGATGATGGTGACGAACTCCCCCCTGGAGACGTGACCCTGGGCCCCGACGGCAGCCAGCCGGTCGACGACGTGCTGGATCTGCTCATCGGTCGCATCCAGTTTCATCACGATCATCATTACAGCTGTACCTCCACCAATGGGCTCAGGATTAAAGAACAAAGTTCATGCCGGCAGGCGCCGGCAAGGTTTACATTCTAACACTCCTGGGGGAAGGAAAAACAGGGCCGGCTCAGGGAGGCCGGGGGAAGCCCTCAGCACCGGAGCACCCGCTGGCAGGCCGCCGCAAAGACAAAGCCCCGGGAAACCTTCCGGATCCGTGAT
The DNA here is from genome assembly GCA_021790075.1 of Actinomycetes bacterium. GTDB lineage: Bacteria > Actinomycetota > Thermoleophilia > BMS3ABIN01 > BMS3ABIN01 > JAJYIN01. Next base: position 2,265 of record JAJYIN010000168.1, read on the forward strand.
CCCGGCCGCATAGAGCTTATCGCTAAGCCCTACTCGAGACGGTCGCCGCCGCCTCTCTTACCGGAATCCTTCTCCTTCCGATTCCTCGGGGCGAATCTGTTATACCCGGCCGGACTGGAACTAAACCGGTCCGGGAAACAGAGTGATATTCTCAACCACCCGGCAGACAGCTCCCCAGCTGCCGCTGCCGGGTGGTTCAAGATGCAGGGCCAGGCTATGCCCCAGCCCCGCCCGACATCCTCAGTCGTCGCTCTCCCTGGATCCGTTGTGCTCCCTGGATCCGTCGCGCTCTTTGGACCTGCCGGTTGTGCCGGCTTGTTCCATGTGACCGCTGTGGGCGTCATTTCCCTGCACAGTGGTCGTGCCCGGTGCCGGAGCCGCGTTTTCGCCGTCAGAGCCGCTGGCCACATCGCGTACTGCCTGGCCGTGATTTTCCACTTCGTGGCCGTTAGGCAGTTCCATCGATTCTGTGGCATCCTTGTCCTGGGCGACTTCGCGGACTTCCATGCCGTGATCCTCGCCGTACTGGTCGCCGGTGGCGGAATCATGGTTATCACCATACTGGTCATGGCTCGCCGAGCCTTCATCGCCACCGTACTGGTCATGGCTGGCAGACGTGTCATTTCCACCATACTGGTCGCCGGCGGCGGTCGTGGTCTTGCCGGCCATGGCCGCGAACCCAGCGCTGACTTTCTGCGGGATGTGACCGGTGGCGGCGAAAGCCGCACCGGTGACGCCGAGCAGGCTGATGACGGCCACTACGAGGACTTTTGTCTTAAACAGCATAGGCAACCTCTTTCCACTCAGAACAACATGTTCAACGGTATAGCGGTTTGGGTTCTGGAAAAGTTACGCGGGCGGTCAGGCTATGCATTTTTTTAGCCGAGGAAATATTTAGCCGAGGAAATATAGTGGAAGCGTCCCCGCAGGCTCTGTTACAGGTTTACCCCAGCGCAGAACCTACCGGTGCCCGTATTGCGGACCGACTTCAACCCGTATCCAAAACCGTGTCTGGTTCGCTTGACTAAATAGGAGTATTTTTGTCTGAAAAAAGAGAGCTGGCAAAGCTGGTCAGGCGCGTCCAGGCGGGAGACGTGGAGGCGTACGGCCGGATTTACGACCAGTTCCATGATTCGGTCTACTCCTATGTGTTACACCAGGTGGGCGCGCCCGCCGACGCCGAGGACATCACCCACGGGGTCTTCCTCGACGTCCTGGAGAAGATCGACGGCTTCAGATGGCGCGGCGCCGGCTTTTCCGCCTGGCTGTTCCGCATCGCCCGGAATGATGTTCTGGACCATTTCCGGCGCCAGGGGAGGATGATGCGGGAAACCGCCATCACCGAAGAGGTGATGGACCAGCCGTCCCGCGAGCGCGTCGACCTCGCCGCCGAGGCCGCCTCGGACGAGCGGGAACTGCTGGCGGCCATCGGCCGCCTGTCCGAGGAACAGCGGCAGGTGGTGTTGCTGAAACTGGTGGTCAACCTGAGTAACCGCCAGATCGGTGAGGTGCTGTCGAAGAGCGAGGGTGCCGTCAAGGCGCTGCAGCACCGGGCCCTCGCGGCCCTGAGGAAGATGTTTGAGGATAAAGGGATGGCAAGTGACTGACCAAATTGCAGATATTTTTGACCGGAGCCTGGACCAGGTCCTGCGCGGCGAGAGCATCGAAGCCTCTGTCCGGCGCCATCCGGAAACTGCGGCGGAAGTGGAGCCGCTCCTGGAAACGGCCCTGGCCGGCCGTGAGGCGCTCCGGGTGACCATCTCCGACGAGTCCAGGGCGGCAGCCCGCGAACGCCTGATGAGCCAGGCGGCCGTCCTGCTGAACGAACGTTCCGCCGGCTCCGGTTTCTGGCAGATGCACAACCGGGCAACCAAGTCGCTGGCGGTCGCCGGCGCCCTGCTGGCCCTCACCGGCGGCACCGCAGTGGCAGCCACCGCGGCCGGCCCCGACAGCTTCCTCTACCCCATGAAGCAGGATCTCGAAGACGTCCGCGAAGCGCTGGCAACGCAAAACCTGGACCGGGCGGCGGTGGAGGTCGGCCGGGCCGGGAAGCGTCTGGACGAGATCCAGGGGATGGTTGACAAGGGCGAGCCCCAGTACGTCCCCAGCCTCCTTAATGCATACGACGATCACATGAATCAAGCGCAGACGCTGGTGGCTGAGGCTGCCGCCCAGGGCAAGGACACCAGCCATGTGGTCGCCATGATGGACGCTACCCGGCAGCGCCATGACG
>JAJYIN010000169.1 GCA_021790075.1 Actinomycetes bacterium
CGTGCGCGGCACCGCCCTCGGCACTTACCACACGGTAACCGGCCTGCTGACGTTCTTCTCCAGCCTGACCGCGGGCATCCTCTGGGACGCCGTCAGCCCCTCTGCGCCGTTTTTTTTCGGAGGTGCCTGCGGGATCGCTGCCGCCGCTGTCCTGCTGGCAGCCATCCGCAGCGGCTGAGCGGCGCGGCAATTTGGTCCCTTCCACAATCTGCTGCTCCGCGGGTAACTGCGACGAATCCGCAGCGGCTGAGCGGCGCAGAACATTTGGCCCCGGCACCAAAAACCGCTATATTGTTCGCGGAAAGCACAATATGGCTCAAGAACGAAACATCAAAAACAGCGAAACGGAAAAACCGGAGGAAGCCGGCCCCGGAAAGGCTGGCGAGGGAAAGCCGGCCGGCACGCCGGTCACGGTCCACAGCTACGCCGGCTACAAGCAGGACGAGCGGCCGCGCGCCTTCGAGCTGGAAGGCAAGCGCCTGACGGTCCTGTCGGTAAAGAGGGTCTGGCAGGAGGAATCAGAACATGGCCGCCACCGCAAGACTGTTTTCCGGGTGCATGCGCACAACGGGCGCACCTATGATCTGGCCCTCGATTCCGGCACCGGCGAGTGGACCCTCGAGCCCGGCGAACAGCGGCAAAGCCGTGGCTGAGGAGGCGGGCTGGCAGCCAAACCCGGAGCTGCGCCGCGACCCCATCACCGGTGAATGGGTCGTTCTGGCCGCAGGGCGCAGCCGGCGGCCTCACGCCCCCGGTCCGGCCGCCGCGGCCCAGCCGGAAGCAGAATGTCCCTTCTGTCCCGGGCGCGAGGAACTAACGCCTCCTGAGATTTGCGCCTGCCGCGAGGGCGAAGGCTGCAATTGCCCCGGCTGGACCGTCCGCGTCATCCCCAACAAATATCCCATCCTGGTCAGCAGCATGCCGCGCGCCGGCCAGGAACGGGCGGTATCCCCCGGCCGCCGGCCCGCCGAGGGCACCAGCGAGGTTATCATCGACACCCCCGTCCACAACCAGCCCCCATGGGTCGTGGGCGCCCTGCAGGTCAGGCAGATGCTCCAGATGTACCAGGACCGCATCATGGCCATCAAGGAAGAGGGACGCGCCAGCTATGTCCACATCATGCGCAACCACAAGGCGGCGGCGGCTTCCTCGCTCAAGCACCCGCATTCACAGCTGTTCGGGCTTCCTTTCATACCGCCGGCGATCGACACCGAGCTGGACAACTTCGTCTTTGCCAACCCCGGCAGGGCCGGCTGTGTCCTCTGCGACATCGTCGCCGAAGAGGAGAAAAACCGCCGGCGCCTTATCATGCAGACCGAGAGCTTCACCGTTTTTTGCCCATTCGCTTCGCGCCTGCCTTACGAGACGTGGATCGTTCCCCGCCATCACGACATGCGTTTCGAAAAATGCGGGCACATCGACGAGCTCGCCGAGGTCATGACAGAGCTGCTGGGCCGGTTTACCGGGCGGCTTGGTGATCCCCCCTTCAATTACTGGATCCACACGTACCCCCTCCACGGCGAGTCGCGGCCGTACCACTGGCATCTCGAGATCCTGCCGCGCCTGACTCTGCTGGGAGGGCTGGAGCTGGGCGCCGGCGTCTGGGTCAACACGACCGACCCTGAGCTGGCCGCGGCCGAACTGCGCGGCGAGTCCTGACCGCCTACGCTTCGTCTGGCTCGTTTCCCGCCCGGAGCCGCAGGTTTGGGTGCCGGGTAATGGTGGGACCTAAGAATCTATCGCCGCCGCCCTGGCTTTTGCAGCCCGCCGCAGCAGGAGATGCCTTTTGAGATAGATTCCAAGTAAAAAGGAGCCCCGATGCAGGACAATATATTCGAGCAATTCCGGCAGGCGGGGGAAGACCTGGTCCGGCTGGGCCTGACCAGCTCGCATGGCGGCAACATGAGCATCCGCCACCAGGGGCGCATCCTCATTACCACCCACTTCGCCATGATGGGACGGCTGGTTCCCGGCGACGTGCTCGAGATACCGTTGCGGGAGGAGCCGGACCGCATCACCAGCGACGCCTCTCACGACGCACCCCTGCACCAGCTGATCTACAAGTTCACGCCGGCGGTGGCGGTCGTCCATGCACACCCTGCCCACGCCGTCGCCCTCTCCCTCAAGCACGAAGTCATCGCTCCCCAGGACCTGGAAGGTTCGGTTTTTCTACGGGAGATACCGGTGGTAACCACGCTGGAGGAAGCAAGCCGCGTGCCCCAGGTGCTGCAGACCCACGTCGCCATGATGGTGCGGGGGCATGGCAGCTACGCCGTGGGCCGCACCCTGGTCGAGGCCCTTGCCTATACTTCGGCCCTGGGCCTTTCCTGCGAGGTGGCCTACCTGGCTTCCCGCCTCGGGGAACCAACCGGCGAACCCTGATCACCGTAGCGGCGGCATTCGGGTTGCCGCATCCCCGTCGGTTTCTCAAGACCGCCATCTCCGGGCCCGGTGGAGACGCTTTCCCGAATTGAAATTCGCCCCCCGGGAGAAGCGCTTGGCCATGCGTCCGGTGCCGGCGTTTGAAACCACGGGAGGTGGTAGAATCAATATGTTCCGGAAGGAGGAGGCAAACCAATGGAGTCATCGGAAAGGATCCGGCTCACACAGCTGGCTCACGGCTCAGGCTGAGCGTGCAAGCTGAGTCCGTCGGACTTGGAAACCATTCTCAGGACGCTGCCGCCGGTCACCGACCCCAGGGTGCTGGTGGGCCTCAACACCGGCGATGATTGCGCCGTATACCAGATTTCGGATGATGTAGCAATCATCGAGACGGTCGATTATTTTACGCCCATCGTGGACGACCCGTACACGTACGGCCGCATCGCGGTCGCCAACTCATTGAGCGATGTTTACGCCATGGGCGCCAGGCCGCTCTTTGCCCTGAACGTGGTCGGCTTCCCCGCCCACGGCGAGCTGCCTTTGGAGATCCTCTCAGAAATAATGAGGGGCGGCGGGGACAAGGCCCGGGAGGCGGGCGTCGAGATCATCGGCGGCCATACGGTAGACGACAAGGAGCCCAAATATGGCCTGGCGGTCACGGGAACGGTCAACCCGGGCGGTATCGTCCGCAACTCGACCGCCCGAGCCGGCGACATCCTCTTCCTTACCAAACCCCTCGGCATAGGCATCATCACTACGGGCATCAAGCGGGGCACTTCCAGCCAGGCGGCGATCGACCGGGCCGTGGAAGTGATGAGCAAGCTCAACAAGGGAGCGGCGGAAGCGATGGTCGCCGTAGGCGTAAGCGCCTGCACCGACATCACCGGCTATGGCCTCCTGGGTCACCTGGGCAAGATGACCCGGTCCAGCGGCGTCGGCGCCCGGATCCATTCGCGGGCGGTGCCCGTGATCCAGGCCGCCAGGGACATGATTGACGCCGACCTGAACGCCGTACCCGGAGGCTCCAGGAATAATCTCGCCTACGCACTGAGGTTCGTCAATTTCGATCCCGGCCTCTCCGAGGCCGAGCGGCTGCTGCTGGCCGATGCCCAGACTTCGGGCGGCCTGCTGATCTCCTGTCCGGAGGAAAAGGCGGACCGGCTGGAAGAGGCCCTCCGGGCGTCCGGCGCCATCACCGCGGCGCGCATCGGGATCATGGAGGCCGAAGACGATACGGGCAGGATCGACGTCCTCGCCTGAGCTGGCATTGAAGCAGGCGGCATTCCGGTGAGCGAGCTGCTCCGGCTGGCGGGCCTGTTCACCGCGGCCCTGCTTGCCGGGGCGATCAACTCTGTAGCCGGAGGAGGCAGCCTCATCTCCTTTCCCGCCCTGGTCGCGTTCGGGACGCCAGCCATTCTCGCCAATGCCACCAACACCGCGGCCATGTGGCCGGGGGCCGTTGGTTCCGCCTGGGCCTACCGGCGGGACACCCGCGCCTACGGCAGGCTGATGGCCTTCCTGCTGCTTCCCAGCCTTGCCGGGGGGTTGCTGGGAGCGCTCGTCCTGGTCAACACGCCTCCGGATCTTTTTAACCGTGTGGTGCCGTTCCTCGTGCTCATGGCAACGCTGCTGTTCGCTCTGCGCGGCTTTTTCCAGCGCCTGGCCCGGGGCGGTATCGCCGGCGGGGATGTCTCCTTCACCGGCTATGCCTGGGGCTTCGCCTTTCAGCTTTTCGTGGCCACTTATGGCGGCTACTTCGGCGCCGGCATCGGCTTCCTCATGCTGGGGTCGCTGGGAATAATGGGGCTGGGGGACATCCACGGCATGAACGGCGTCAAGACGGTTCTGGGAGCAGTCATCAACGTCATCGCTTTCATGTATTTCGCCGCCAGGGGATTTGTGGAATGGCCGCTGGCGCTACTCATGGCCACCGGCGCCGTCCTGGGAGGTTATGGCGGCGCCCGTCTCGCACGGCATGTCAACCGGCGCCTGCTCAACATGTTCATCGTGCTGGTCGGCCTGGGCGTCACCGTCTGGCTGTTCGTGAAGCCCTAAGAATC
>JAJYIN010000170.1 GCA_021790075.1 Actinomycetes bacterium
GCCCTCCGATATCAGATCAACCTGTCGCTGATAATGATCGATATCGATTCTTTCAAGCAGATCAACGACAGCTTCGGGCACCAGGTGGGTGACGAAGTACTGAAGAGCCTGGCGTCGGTGATTACCAAAGAGGTACGGGATATCGATTTCGTAGCGCGGTACGGAGGGGAAGAGTTCGCGCTGCTTTTGCCGGAGACGGAATGCGGCCGGGCGCGGGAAGTGGCAGAACGCATCCGGGGATCCGTGGAAAACCATGATTTCAACCTTCCCAATGGCGGGAAGGTAACTATCAGCCTGGGAGTGGCAGGATTTCCCGGCTGTGGTGCAAATAATCAACACGAGATGGTGCAGATTGCCGATGCCGCCCTCTATGAGGCCAAAGCCGCAGGCAAGAACCGCGTCATGATAGGTGCTGACAATGGTGCAACTGAAAAAATATGAGCTAACCGAGGACGATTTCGAACGCTTCCGCCGGTTGATCAACGAGGCGAGCGGCATTTTCTTCGACCGCAGCAAGAAGGATGTCCTGAGGCTGGGCCTTTCCGACCGGGCCGAGGCCACCGGCAGCGGCAGCCTGAGCGACTATTATGACCTGCTGACCACCGATGCGGAGCGGGAAACGGAACTCAAGCGGCTGCTGGCGAATCTGTCGGTGCAGGAGACGCAGTTCTTCCGCAACCGGCCGCAGTTTGATGCATTGCACAAATATGTTATTCCGGAAATCATCCGCCGCAAGGCGCGGGAGCACCACTCTGTCCGCGTCTGGTCGGCAGGCTGCTCAACCGGCCAGGAACCTTACTCCGTGGCCATGACAGTGCTTGATGTGCTGCCTGACCCGGAAGGGTGGGCGATCGAGATCATGGGCACTGATCTCAACGATGAAGCTCTGGAAGCGGCCCGCCGCGGATGGTATCCGGACCGGCGCCTGAACGGCGTTGACCGTCCCAACCTGGAAAAGTTCTTCCGGCAGGAAGGGAAGGGCTACGCCGTCGCTGAGCCGCTACGCCGGCTGGTCCGGTTCGAACGCCACAACCTGGTAACTGATCCCTTGCCGATTGGCAGCTTTGGGACCTGCGATGTCGTTTTCTGCCGTAACGTAATCATTTATTTCACCCATGAGACGGCCAAATATGTGATCGAACATTTTTTTGACATCCTCAATCCGGGTGGTTACCTGTTCCTGGGCCATTCGGAAACGCTGTGGAAGATGTCGGCCAAGTACTCCCTGGTGGAGATGGGGGATGCTTTCATCTACCGGAAGCCACTGCCACGGTCACTCGAGGGTCGGCGTTTCATCCCTGAACGGCGGCTCCGCGATATCGGCCTGCCGCCACACGTCAGGTCGGACCGCCGCCAGAGAGGCAATGAAAAGCGAGCCCCGGCAACGCCTCAATTGAAAGCGAAAGCGGAGCAGCCAGAGGATTGCAAGAAACTGGAATCCACGGGAGCTCCGGAGAAAGAGATGGTCCGTACAGGCCGCCTGCATCTGGATCTGGGTGAATACGACAAGGCGGTGACGTGTTTTTCCAGCGCGCTCGAGCAGAACAGAACCGACGATGAAGCTTATTTCCTCATGGGCCTCGGCCTCGAGAAACAAAACGACCTGGAGGGGGCGGCAGAGTGTTACCGCAAGGCCATCTATTGTAACGAAGCCTTTAGCCTGGCCCGCTATCATCTGGGGAATGTGCTGGAGCGCACCGGCCGCCTCAAGGACGCAATCCGGGAGTACCGCAACGCCGCCCAGGGATTCCGAGAGCATCCTCCGGGGGCGTGGGAGAGCGAGCTGGAAGTATTCGATATCGATGCGCTGGTCAACCTGTGCGAATGGAAGATTGAAAGCCTGGGCAGCCAGGAAGGCTGATTCCATCCTCTGACCAAGCCGGGGTCTGCTATTATCTTGATGCCGGTTTTTATGGAAATCCCCCGGGAGGCCCCCGCTGAGCTTGTCAAGATTCTCCACCGAGGCGATCGCGCGTGGCTGCGCGCGGCATCCCTGGACTGTGATCACCGCCTGGGTGATCGTCCTGGCCGTTTCGGCTCTGCTGGTGATCTATCTGCTGGGAAGCGGCCTCACCAACGGGGTCCAGTTCACCGGCCAGCCGGAATCCGTCAGGGGTCAGAAACTGCTGGAGAACGGCCTTGCCGGCCCTCAGCGAACCAATGAGATCGTCATCGTCCAGTCCGATAGTGAAACCGTTGATAATCCGTCATTCCGTGATTTTGTCCAGAATCTGAACAGTGACATAACTGCCTTGGGCCCGGGGGTGGTCCAGCAGGTCTCAGATTATTACCAGACCGGCACGGCGCGTCAGGTCTCTGCCGACCGGCATGCCGCCATCATCCAGGTGGTGATGGCGGGCAGCAAGAGTGATGCCGAGGATAATGCCGGCCAGCTCGAGAATGTCGTCAAAGCTGCCGGTTCTGGCAGTTTTACGACCATGGTCACCGGCGAGGCCAGCATCGGCAAGGCCTTCAACCAGGTGGCCACCAGCGACCTCCAGGTGGCCGAACCGGTGGGAGTGATCGCGGCCCTTATCATCCTGGTCGTCGTATTCGGGACGCTGGTGGCGGCCGGGATACCATTGTTGCTGGCGCTGGTATCCATCGTCATCGCGCTGGGAATCACGGCTCTCACCGGCCAGGTGTTCCAGCTGCAGTTCTTTGTCACCAACATGATCTCCATGATGGGGCTGGCGGTCGGCATCGATTATTCCCTCTTTGTGGTTTCCCGTTACCGGGAAGAGCGTGCCCGTCACAGCAAGCTCGAAGCAATTGCCGTAGCGGGCGCAACCGCCAGCCGCGCCGTTCTCTTCAGTGGCATGACGGTGATGCTGGCCCTGGTGGGGATGCTGCTGGTGCCGTCGAGCGTTTTTCAGAGCCTCGGCATCGGGGCGCTGTTCGTCGTGGCGGTGGCGGTCCTGGCCGCCGTGACCCTGCTGCCGGCAGTGCTCAGCCTCGCTGGCGACGGCATCGAGAGGGTCAAGATACCGTTTATGAAACGTCATCCCAGGCACCAGCTGGAGGGAAACGGGGGCTTCTGGGACCGGGCGTCCCGTATGGTGATGAAGCATCCGGCGATAAGCCTGCTGCTGGCCGGCGCCTTCCTGATCGCATGCGCACTGCCCTATGCGCAGATAAAGGTAGGGTCTTCCGGCGTGTCCTCCTTGCCAGATGACCTTCCTGCCAAACAGGCTTACGTATACCTGCAGGAACATTTTGCCTATGCCACCGCGACCCCGCTGGAGGTAGCTGTCAGCGGGGACATCGCGTCGCCGGCGGTACAGGGCGCAGTGACGGCCTTAACAGATGAGCTGGCCGCAGAGGCGCAGATATATGGCCCCGCCGCGCTCAAGGTGAACCCTGCCGGTGACCTGGCGCTGATCACCGTGCCGGTTGCCGGCGACCCCACCAGCAACGAGGCTATCCAGGCGGTCCGCGACCTCAGGGAGAAGTACATCCCGGAAGCATTCACGGGCGTGCCGGCGCAGGCGCTGGTGACGGGGGAGACCGCCATCAATGCCGACATGATCGATATCACCAATAACTACCGGCCCATCGTCTTCGCCTTCGTACTGGGGCTTAGTTTTATCCTTCTGACTGTGGTCTTCCACTCGCTGGTGGTGCCACTCAAGGCGATTGTCATGGACCTGCTCTCGGTACTGGCTGCTTACGGGCTCCTGGTGCTGGTCTTTCAGAAGGGATATGGCGCGCGCCTGTTCGGTTTCCAGCAGGTGGAAAAACTGGAAACCTGGTTGCCGCTATTCCTGTTTTCCATCCTCTTCGGGCTCTCGATGGACTATCACGTGTTCCTCCTGTCACGGATCCGGGAACGCTACATCAAGACTGGCGACAATGCCGAGTCGGTGGCCTTCGGCATGCGGACGACCGGCAGCATCATCACGGGCGCCGCCCTGATCATGGTGACGGTTTTCAGCGGCTTTGCCGCCGGTCAGCTGACCATGTTCCAGCAGATCGGCTTCGGCCTGGGGGCGGCGGTCTTGCTCGACGCCACCATTGTCCGCATGGTTGTCGTGCCGGCGGCGATGCAGCTGCTGGGAAGGCGCAACTGGTATTTGCCGCGCTGGCTCGAGTGGCTGCCGGATTTCCACGTGGAAAAGAACGGTCAGTAGCCGGTTGCCGGCGGTGCTTCCCGAACGGTCTGGGAAGGTTTCCCGAATTTCAAATCAGGCGCTTTATTGGGAACTTCCCCGGGTCTGTCAACATTTCCCGGAACTCTTGTTCCCATGTGGAACTTTCCCGGGTCAGGACTGGCAACGTTTCCCGCAGCGGCCCTCTTGAGCGCGCTGTCGCTTTCTGCTATGGCACCAAGTTGAGGCGCGAATGGGGGAGCTAGGGAAATGTTGCCGGGCCCCGGGAAGTTCCACGCGACCGCGGGTTCAGGAAATGTAGGCCAACTCTTTTTTTCGGGAAGTGCCCAATGT
>JAJYIN010000171.1 GCA_021790075.1 Actinomycetes bacterium
TGTCTTCAACACCTGTGCGGTCAGGGGCAGCGCCGAAAGCAGGCTGCTGGGCCGCCTGGGAGAGGCCAGCCGCCTGAAGAAAGAGCAACCCCGGCGCCTGATCGCGCTGGGGGGCTGTTTCGCCCAGAGTCGCCGCCGTGATGTCTTCAGCGACCTGCCGTTCCTTGACGTGGCCTTCGGTCCCCAGAACATCGGTGAGCTGCCCGCCCTGCTGGAAAGCGCAGCCGCCGGCCCGGGGCCTGCATACTCCTTCGAAGACCAGCCTTATCCCAGCGCCGGCCTGCCCGCCCGCCGCGTCGATCCTTTCCGGGCGTGGGTCCAGGTGATGACCGGCTGCACCAATTTCTGCGCTTATTGCATCGTGCCCCAGGTCCGGGGCCCTGAGCGCAGCCGGCCCGCTCCCGAGATCGCGGCGGAAGTGGAGCGCCTGGCGGCCGGCGGCGTGGTGGAGATAACACTGCTCGGTCAGAATGTCAACGCTTACGGCCTGGACCTGGCGGATGGCGCTCCCGGGAAGGAGGGTTTCGCCGCTCTGCTGGAGCGGCTCGATGGCGTCGCCGGCCTTGAGCGCGTCCGTTTTACCACGTCTCATCCCAAAGACCTGGGCGGCGAACTCATCGCGGCCATGCGCGATCTGGGGACTGTGTGCGAACATCTCCATCTGCCGGCCCAGTCAGGTTCCAGTCATATCCTCAACCGGATGAAACGGGGCTACTCGCGCGAGGCCTACCAGGACCTGGTGGAAGAGCTGTATGCGCAAATCCCGCAGCTGGTGTTGACCACTGACCTTATCGTTGGTTTTCCCGGCGAGCGCGAAGAGGATTTCTACCGCACTACCACCCTGGTGGAGCGATGCCGTTTTGACGGCGCTTTTACTTTTGTCTATTCTCCCCGGCCCGGAACCGAGGCAGCGGAGCTTCCCGGCAGGGTGCCGGAAAAAGCAGTCAAGAGGCGCATGCGCGAACTGGTGGCGCTGGTCAAGGAAACCGCTGCCCGCAAGAATGAGGAGCTGGTTGGCGAGACTGTGGAGGTGTTAGTGGAAGGACCGAGCCGCCAGGGCTCCGGCCGGATGCGTGGCCGCACCCGGGGCAACAAGATCGTCAATTTCAGCGGCGGCGGCGCCCCCGGTGAGCTGGCGATGGTCCGGATCGACTCCGTTACCTCGACGACCCTGAAAGGCTGCCGGGTCTAGATTACATTTTCCATTTGAGGGAAAATAGTGACACGGAGGTAGGATAATTGGAATCGGCTATTTCTCCTGTAAGGCAGCCGGCGGTTGCCGGCCAGTTCTATCCCGGGTCACGCGCCGGCCTGGACCAGGCGGTGAGGAACATGACCGGTCCCGGTCCCACGCGGCCGGCTCTGGGCGTACTGGTGCCCCATGCCGGCTACATGTATTCCGGCCGGGTGGCCGGAGCCGTCTACGGTTCCGTTGACTTGCCGGATACTTTTGTCATCATGGGCCCCAACCATACCGGCTTGGGCCCGCCTGCATCCGTCATGACTTCAGGTATGTGGGAGATGCCCGGCGGCGGCGTCGTCATCGACGCGACGCTGGCGGCCGTCATAGTTTCCCACAGCCGGCTGCTGACTCCGGACGAATCGGCCCACGCTTTCGAGCACTCGATTGAGGTGCAGTTGCCCTTTCTGCAGGTGCTGGTGGGGAAAGTGAAAATCGTGCCCATCTGCCTGATGACCACGACCGCCGAGCAGTGCCGGGATGTCGGCATGGCCATAGCGGCGGCGGTGCGGGAGGCCGCCGGCCCGGTGCTGGTGGTCGCCAGTTCGGACATGAGCCATTATGAAAGCCAGGATGTGGCGGAGCAGAAGGACCGGCTGGCTCTGGACCGGGTCCTAGGCCTGGACCCCGAAGGACTGATCGGCGCCGTCCACGGACAGCACATTTCCATGTGCGGCTTTGCGCCGGCGGCGGCGATGCTGTACGCCGCCGGGGAGCTGGGCGCCACAAAAGCAGACCTGATCAGATATGAGACCTCCGGGGACGTCACCGGAGATTACCGGCAGGTGGTCGGTTACGCCGGCGTCGTCGTCAGCTAGGGAGGCCACCGTTAAGTAACTCCGGACAGGCAGTGAGGAGCTTTCCGCCGAAGTTACCATTGGACTCTGGACGGCAAGTTTTGATCGTGATTGAAAGGCGTGTCATGGATACAAAACCGGCAATCAACCCTGCTGTTTTTGCCCGGGATGTCATCAAGGCGGCCCTGGAGTACCGCAGCCTTCCGGCGCCGCCTGACGAGCCGTTCTACCGGCGGCGCGCCGCCTGCTTCGTCAGCATCAAGAAAGACGGAGAGCTCAGGGGCTGCATCGGCACCCTGGAGCCGGCGGAAGCAGACCTGGGCCGTGAGATCATACGCAATGCCCAGTCGGCTGCGTTCGGGGACCCCCGTTTCAATGCCGTTGCCGCCGGCGAGTTTCCCAGGCTGTTCTTTAGCGTAGATGTCCTCAGTGCTCCCGAGCAGGTGGCGGGGATGCATGAGCTCGACTGCCGCGTTTACGGCGTCATCGTCGGCTGCGATTACCGCCGCGGCGTGTTGCTGCCTGACCTGGATGGAGTCGAGACGGTGGAGGAACAGCTCGCCATCGCCTGCCAGAAAGCCGGCATTGCACCACATGAGGAATTCGAAGTCCAGCGGTTCTCGGTGGACCGGTTTGGAGACGATTGACGCCTCCGCCGGTAATTGCCATTTTTGGTCCCACCGCCGTGGGCAAGACCAGGGTCGCTGCCGAGGTCGCGTGCGCCCTGCGCGGGGAGATCGTCTCCGCCGATTCGATGCAGGTTTATGCCGGACTGCCCGCGCTTACCGACCAGCCGCCGGCGGCGCTGCTGGCCGCGGCGCCCCATCATTTGATTGGCGCCGTTCCCCTGGATGAGGAATACAGCGCCGGCCGCTTCGCCCGCGAAGCGGCCGGCGCAATCGAACAGATCACGGCGCGGGGGCGGCTGCCCATCCTGGCCGGCGGCACCGGGCTGTACATCCGCGCACTTCTGGGCGGCTTTGGCTTCGGAGCCAGGGGGAGCACCGCGGCGCGGCGGAAATGGGAGGCATTCATCAGCGAAAGAGGCGCCGAAGCAGCCGCAAAAGAGCTGTCCCGACTCGAACCGGCCGCTGCAGCCGCCATCGACACCACCAATCCTCGCCGGCTGGCCCGCGCCCTGGAAGCCGCTGAGGCGGGGCGGCCGGTTTCTGCCGAAAGAGACCGGCTCTGGTCCGCTAAATCGCGCTACCGGGTGCTCTCCTTCGGTCTGGAAATGCCCCGCCGGGAGCTCTACCGCATGATCGATGAACGGGTGGACGCGATGCTAGAGTGCGGCGCCATCGATGAGGTCAAGGCTGCTGGTTGTGAGAGGGTGTCAAGAACGGTCCTCCAGGCAATCGGGTTTTCTGAGATCTGCCGCCTGCTGGCAGGCGAGGCCACACACGACGAAATCGCCGCCGCCATCAGGCAAAAGAGCCGCCGCTACGCGAAACGCCAGCTGACCTGGATGCGAAAGATGCCTGATATTGTTAGAATCGACTTGGCCGGGCGCACTCATGCCGAGGCCGCGCAAATGATCATCGAGCGGGTCCGGTCAGCCTTCCCGGAAAGGTGACGCCGGACGGTAGCGGAAAGGTTCGATCACCGCATGTCTTCCTCCGAAGTCGAGTTTTCCAAGTGGCACGGAATAGGCAACGACTACATCGTGCTTGGCGCTGCCGACCTCGGTTTTGAATTGACCCCGCCCCGTGCCGCCGCTATCTGCAACCGCAATTTCGGCGCCGGTTCCGACGGCATCCTTCTGTGGAGCGGCACCGAGGGGGGCGGGTTCCACCTGGAGATCTTCAACCCGGACGGCAGCCGCGCCGAGATGTGCGGCAACGGCATCCGCATCCTGGCTGCCTATCTGAAGCGTTATGGCTTCGCCCGCGAGGACACGCTTTCCGTCGAAACCGGCGCCGGCATCATTTCGCCGACCCTGCTGCCGGACGGGCAGTTCAGGGTACACATGGGGCAGGCCCGGCTGGGCGGGGCCGGCATTACCGGCTTCGCCGGGGTGCGGGGGGAGAGCGAGGCGATCGGAGCCACCCTGGAGGCTGCCGGCGGCAGTTTCCAGTTCACGTTCGTCAACATGGGGAACCCGCACTGCGTCATCGAGGCGGAGGACGGCCTGACCGGCATCGACCTGGCCCTCCTGGGAAGCGCCATCGAGAACCATGAGCTGTTTCCCAACCGCACCAACGTCGAATTGATGAAGGTGACCGGCCCGGATGAGGTCGCGATGCGGGTCTGGGAGCGGGGCGTGGGGGAGACCAACGCCTGCGGCACGGGCGCCTGCGCCGTGGCGGTGGCCGCCTGCCGCACGCACGGAGTCACCAGCCCTGTCACTGTCCACCTGAAGGGCGGTGACCTGCT
>JAJYIN010000172.1 GCA_021790075.1 Actinomycetes bacterium
GTCCTGGCTGGGAGCGGACGCGCTCACCGAGCTCACATAGGAACCCCCGGCGATGAAGTGCTGCATCGCGGACAGCGGGATATAGATGGCGTCGTCCGCGTTGTTGAACCCGGAGCCTCCCTTGGCCTGGGTGACGCCGATCACCCTGAACTGGGTTTTACCGATCCGGATGCTCTGGCCGATGGCGCCGGCGCCGGCGCCGAAGAGATCGTCGCGGGCGGTGGGGCCGAGCACCGCCACCTTGGAGTAATTCTTGGCCTCGGTGTCGGTAATGAAGCTGCCGGAGTCGATGTTGACATTACGCACATCAGTATAGGAAGACACCGTCCCGATCACATTGGTGTTGGTGTTGTTGCCCTGGGCCGCCACCAGGCTGCGCCGGTCCAGTTCCGGCGCCACCTTGACGTTCGCGATCTGGGCGGCGATAGCGTCGGCGTCCGCCTGGGTGAGGGTCTGGGCGCTGCCGCGGCCGGCGCTGATGCGGCCCATCCCGGAACGCTGCGCCCCCGGGGTGACGATCACGAGGTTGGAGCCGATTGCCTTGATGTTCTGCTGGATGGAAGCCTGCGCTCCCTGGCCCACGGAAATCAGGGCGATGACCGATCCGATTCCCACGACGATGCCGAGGATGGTCAGGCCCGAGCGCACCTTGTTGCTCGAGAAAAACCACAATGTTTGTTCCAGCAGGTCGCGCAGGCTCACGAGAGGCGGTTCTCCTCGATCAGCCCGTCGCGGATAGTGATGACCCTTTGGGCGTACGCGGCGATCTCCGGCTCATGCGTGATCAGCACAATCGTGTGCCCTTCCCGGTGCAGTTGCTGAAAGGTCTGCATGACGATCTTTTCCGTCTTGCTGTCGAGGTTGCCGGTGGGCTCGTCCGCCAGGATGAGGGAAGGGTCAGTCACCAGCGCCCTCGCGATCGCCACACGCTGCTGCTGGCCGCCGGAGAGCTGGTTGGAGCGTTTCAGAAAGCTTTCCTCGTCCAGCCCGGTCTTGACCAGGGCCTGCCGCGCCAGCGCTTCCCGGTCCTTCCCGTTGTGACTGGCGTAAAGAAGCGGCAGGCAGACGTTGCGGATAACGGTAGCGCGGGGTAGCAGGTTGAAAGCCTGGAAAACAAAGCCGATCTTCTGGTTCCGCAGTTCCGCCAGCCGGTCGTCGTCAAAGCCAGAGACATCCTGGCCGTCAAACAGGTAATAGCCGCTGCTGGGGGTGTCCAGGGCCCCGATGATGTGCATGAGAGTCGACTTGCCGGAGCCCGAGGGGCCGATGATGGCCACGAACTCACCCTCGTCGATGCGGAAGGAGACACCCGCCAGCGCCACCGTTTCCATGCCGGCGCTGGCGTATACCTTCACGATGTCCACGCACTCTATCATGGGGAAGTTTGCTATTTTCTGCCGGGCCGGCCCCCAGCAAGGCCGCCGCCTCCGAAGCCGCCCGCTCGGCCGCCGCCCAGGCCGCCAAAACCGCTGGCAGGCGTGCTCTGCTGGCTGCTGCTGCCGGGATTTATGGTCTGGGTAACCACCGTGTCCCCTTCGTTGAGGCCGCTGGTTATCTCCGTATCAGTGTCGTTGGCGATGCCGATGTTCACCGGCTGCTGGCGCGGCGTGCTGCTGCCGTTGTCCAGGGTCTCCACGTAATGGCCGGAGCCCTGTGACTTGACGGCGGAGTTGGGCACCATGAGCACATCCTGCTTGACATCGGTAATGATGGATGAGGTGACGCTCATGCCCGGTTTGATCCTGGGGTCGATGCTGTCGAAAATCATGGTCACGTTATAGGTGACAACGCCGGAACTGACCGTGCCGGCAGTGTCGATCTTCTCGACCTTGCCGGTCAAAGTGAGGCCGTCGATGGCGTCGAAGGTGAAAGTAACTTTTTGACCTACAGCTATCTTTGTAATATCGACTTCACTGATACCGGCCGTTGCCTGCAGGGAGCCGAGGTCTTCGATGACGGCGGCGGCCTGTGAGGAGGATGATCCGCTGCCGGAAGACCCCGACGAAGACGAGGAGCCGGAAGATCCAGAACCCGCTGATGACGATCCACCGCTGGAACTGCCTGCGGAAGCGTCCCCGCCGCCAGAGCCAGCCGAGGCGCCTCCGGAAGAGCTGCCGCCTCCCGATGAGTTGCCGCCTGAAGAGCTACCGCCCGTAGAGCTGCCGCCTTCTGAGGAGCCTCCTCCAGACGAGCCTCCTCCGGATGAGCCGGTGCGGCTCGTGACCTGGCCCGAGTTGCCGATGATGCTGCCGTTCTGGACGTTGAGCGAGGTGATGGTGCCGTCGATGGGCGCGGTCACGGTCCTCTGGCTGGCGGTGTTCTGCTGATTCTGGTAGTCAGCCTGGGACGCCGCCAGATTTTGCTCAGCCGCCGTCACTCCCGCCTGCGACGCGCCCAGCTTCGCGGAATCGGCCTGAATGCTTTCCCCAGCCGCATCATTCTGCTGCTCCGCCTTGACCAGGTTTGCCTGCGCCTGCGCCAGGCTCGCCTGGGCGCTTGACAACTTCTGCGAATTATCAGGGGTGGGGGAGGTATTGTAATTGGACTGGGCGATATTCACCTGAGTTTGCGCCGCGTTGACCTGGGCCTGCAGCGCCGCGATATTGGCCGCGGCGGGGCTGCCCGCCTGGCCGTTGGCGTTATCCAGGTCAGATTGCGCCTGCGCCTCGGAGGCCTGGGCGGAGTCAAGCGACTGCTGCGCCTGGAGCACGGAAGCATACGACTTGGCTACTGAGGTATCAAGCTGATCGTTGCTGATGGTGAAAAGGACCTGCCCTTTCTTGACCGTGTCGCCGGCCTTGACGGCGAGGTTGGTGACTGTCCCGGACACGGCGGGCACGACATTGGCGCTGTTGCCGATCGAGACATTGCCGCTGCCGGAAACGTCCGCGGCGATCATTCCCTTCTGAGCTTGGGCGGTCTGGTACTGGACGCCGCTGCCGGAGCTGGCCCGGGCATAGGCGATGTACCCGGCCGCGACCAGGAAGACGGCGGCCACGCCGATGTACCGTTTCTTCAGTTTGATCCTGGACAAAAGGGCCTCCAATTTACCGGCTGCAGAAATCGGCAACCATTCCATGCTCACCAGTTCCAGAAAGTAGCACCGGCATGTAAAAGCCTTGTAAGTGGAATGTAAAAAAACAAGCAAATGCAGGGATTAACTGTGAGCGGTTCACCTGTGGCTGTTTTTTAATAAAATCATGTCCGGAATGATTATGGCGCCTATCTCTCAGGAGGATGAAAATGAACGCTCAAGGGTTTGTGGAAGGGGAGCCCGTACTCGAGTGCAAGTACGGTGAAAACGGTTATCAGACGCCGGCCGGGCTTTACAGCGCCGGTACGGACGATCCGCTGGCCCTGGACCGGTTTGAGCTGTTGCAGGGAACCGCGCCCAGTTATAACAATCTTTGCGACCTGGACCGGCTGCTGCAGACGTCCACCCATGCCGCCGCCGGCTTCGATGTCAATGGCGGCGAGGCGCCCCTGATCGCGGTTGCCTGCAAGCACGGCAACCCCTGTGGCGCGGCCGTGGGCGCTGACCCGGTGGAAGTGGCCCAAAAAGCGCTCGAGGGTGACCTCAGGGCCGTGTTTGGCGGCCTGGTCCTGTTGACTTTTCCCGTTGATGAGGCTGTCGCCGAGGCCCTGATGACCCACAAGATGGAGGGCGGGGCCCGCCGGCTCCTGGACGGCATCATCGCCCCCGAATTCGCGGGCGGGGCCACGGAAGCGCTCAAGCGTAAAGGTGACAAATGCCGGCTTTTGGTCAACCCGGCGCTGGCGCGGATGGGCCGCAGCTCGCTCGACGCTGCCCGCCGGTTCCGCTACGTGCGGGGCGGTTTTCTGGCGCAGCCCAACTACACTTTTGTGCCGGACCTCAACGCACCCGATGTGGAGAAAACCGGGGAAGCGGCAGCCACGCAGGTCAGGGACATGATCCTGGCCTGGGCGGTCGGCTCGACGTCGAACAGCAATACTGTCACCCTCGTGAAAGAAAGCATGCTCATCGGCAACGGCGTGGGACAGCAGGACCGCGTCGGCGGCTGCAAGCTGGCGGTAATGCGGGCCACTGACGCGGGTCACGACCCCGCCGGCGCCACAGCCTACAGCGACAGCTTCTTCCCCTTTGTCGACGGGCCGGGCGAGCTGGCCGCGGCCGGCGTGAGGGCCATCCTGGCAACCAGCGGGTCTGTCCGCGATGAGGAAGTAAAGGCGTTCTGCCGGGAAAAGGGAGTGACACTGTTCCTATATCCTGATTCAGCCGGACGCGGATTCTTCGGGCACTAAAACTCGGGGACACCATACTATTTATTTGCAGGTATTTTGCCCTGAAGCTTTTACGCACTCGAGAAGCTTTTTTGTTCAATCCTTTGCCGCGTTAAAGCAATGAGGACATGAATTATCTTT
>JAJYIN010000173.1 GCA_021790075.1 Actinomycetes bacterium
GCTACAAGCCGCCGGCGCCGCCGCCACCGGCTGCTCAAGGAAGCGCTGCGGCTGACGGCAAGGCGCAGCAAGCCGCCAAAGCGGACGGAGAAGAGGCGGCCGCCCCTGACCCTGCGGCCAAGATCCCCATTCCCGACCGGACGGCCAATGACCAGAGCGCGGCCGGTGCGGGTGCGGCCGCCAAGCCTGGTTCGCCGCCGGCCCACCAGGATGGCGGCGGTAGCGGCGGTTCCGGCGGCGGTGAGGCAAACGCTCAGCCCAAACCGCAGGAGAACCAGGGTCGCTTTTCCCTCGACTTGTTCCCGCCAAAGATCACCTTCGACAAACACTCGCTCTTCAGCTTCGGCTTCAAGATCCCCGGGTTCTGAACCGGCGCTGTCGCACGCGCCTGCCGCACGGCTCTTAGAATCTATCTCAAAAGGCATCTCCTGCTGCGGCCGGCTGCAAAAGCCATGGGCGGTGTCCTCGGAGGAAAAAGTCCTCGACGTACCCACGGGTACGACTGCGGGCTTTTTCCTCCTGCGTCCTTGCCCATGGCTTTTTCGCTCGGCCTCGCAACGGACAACCTTTTGAGATAGATTCTGAGTCTCGCGCGCCTATTGCACTTCCAAACTGCAGAATATAAGTTAAGGAAGTCCTGGTAGCGATATAAACGGCTACCCAAGCGTGCCAACAGCCGTGGGCGGCTGGAACCCGTCCCTGCAGGGGAGCAATGGACGCATTCGCCGAAAAGCCTCTGGATTCGCCGGCGCCCGAATCCAGCACCAATGTGCTGGAAAAACCGTTGCTTAACCGCCGGGCGCTGCTGGTGGCCATCCTGGTGATCCTGGGGGCGGCGATCTGCATCTATGAGGGGTTCATCTACTCCATCCCCGGGCGCGCCAGCGATTTCGCCGTCTATTACGCCGCCGGACAGGTCGCCGCCCATGGCGGCAACCCCTACCAGCAGGCTGAGATCGGCCGGGAGCTCAAGGACATCGGTTTCGACAGCGGCATCCAGGAATATCTCTACTCCTCTTCCTTCCTCCTGCTGATCCAGCCCCTGCTGTCACTTTCCCTCCGTCAGGCCCACCGCGTTTTCGTGCTGCTCACCTGCCTGGCCATGGGAGCCTCGATATTACTGCTCTGGCGTTCGGTCAACCATGAAGAGGCGGGGCGGCTGCCCCTCTGGAGCCTGGTGCTCCCTCGATCTCTTTCATCATGCCGCCGCGGAACCGTTCCGGCCGCGTTGCGTAGAGCGCCCCCAGCGCTCGCGCCAGGAATTCCTCCGTCACGCTCAGATTGTTCGGGTCCACCACGTGCTCACGCATCGCCGTCTGCAGCTCGCCCGCCACTCTCTCGACTGATAGCCGTTCACTTACCGGATCCATGAGCCCTCCCAGAGTCAGCCGTCATCAGGAACTATATACGGAACAATATACCCGCAACGGGAAAGAGCTTAATCAGCACCCCGTTCTTCCAGCTGGGTCAGCCGCCAGGAAGCGTTGATGAGGCCGACGTGCGCAAAAGCCTGGGGGAAATTTCCCAGCAGCTCCCCCGTGGCGGCGTCGGCTTCCTCAGACATGAGACCCAGGTCATTGGACAGGGCGGTGGTGGTTTCGAACAGCTCGCGGGCGCCGTCGAGCTCACCGACCATGGCCAGGCATTCCACCAGCCAGTAATTGCAGGCGATGAAACCGTTTTCCTCTTCCTGCCAGCGCCGCACCACGCCGTTGCTATACAGCTCCTGCGATATCAGCCGGATGGTGGACTGCATCCTCTCGTCGCTGGCCGGAAGGAAACCCATGAGCGGCATCTGCAGCACCGACGCGTCGAGCCGGTCGGAACCGAACGCACCCGCGAAGGCCCCCAGTTCGCTGTTCCAGGCTTGTTTGAGCACGGCTTTTTTTATCCTGTCCCGGGCGCGCCGCCAGCGGTCCTTTTGCGCCTTGCCGACTCTTAACATGGCGCTCATTTTGATGGCGCAGTCCAGTCCGGTCCAGCACATCACCTTGGAGGAAGTGTAGTGCCGCATCCGGTCACGGGCTTCCCACATCCCGGCATCCGGCAGCTGCCACTGGCGCGATGCCCGCTCTGCCAAGCCGATCAGCAGTTTCCTGACCATTTCTTCCATGGGGCTCAGCCGCTCCCGCAGAAGGTAGGCCGCATAAATGACCTCACCGAAGACATCGAGCTGCCGCTGCCGCCAGGCTTGATTGCCGACACGGACGGGCCGGCTTCCGGCAAAACCTACCAGATTGTCAAGCTGGCGCTCCGAGAGGTCGCGTTCGCCCTCCACCCCGAACATGATCTGGACGGCGTCGCTCCGGCCCACCCCGGTGTGGCTGATCCATTCAAAAAAGCGGTCAGGCTCATCGGGACAGGCGGCCACCCAGAGCGCGCTCATCATCAGGCTAATGTCCCTGAGCCAGGCGTAGCGGTAATCCCAGTTGGCCTCACCGCCCATCACTTCCGGCAGTGAGGTCGTCGCGGCGGCGACAATGGCGCCGCTGGGCTGATAAGTGAGTCCCTGCAGCACCAGCGCACCCGTGCGCACTTCTTGTTCATGGAGTCCCTGGTATACCTCATGCAAACCGGCCCAGGAACGCCAGGCCGCTACCGTATGCTTCAGAGAATCGGCAACCCGCACCCGGGCCGGCGCCGTTCCCGCGTACGTTTCCGCGTATGCCAGTCCGAACCAGGCCGTTTCCCCGGCTTTGACCGTGAAGCCGGCGCCGGCGGTCTCTCCCACAATCCAGATGGGAACGGACGCGGTCAGATCCAGTCTGACCGGCCCCCCCAGCGCGGAAACGCCCCCCTCCTGTTCCTGGAGCCAGGGCAGGGTAAGCCCGTATTCGAATCTGGGCCTGAATTCCATCTCCATGTCAACATGACCGCTGACTCCTTCGACCATCCGCAGCAGCACGTGTGGCGCGCCCTCGCCGATCTCGTGCCCGCGCTTTTCGGCGTGCAGCGCCAGCGCGTCGGTCACCTTTACCGAGCCGCTGCCAGTCTCAAACACGTTCTCAACCACCAGGGTGTCTTTCAGATATGACCGGCTCTGGGAGAATCCGCCCCTGGGGCGAATGTGCCAATGACCCGCATGCGGGTCAAGCAGCCCGCTGAAAACCGGCGGCGAGTCGAAACGGGGCACACAAAACCAGTCCACCGAGCCGCGGCGGCTTACCAGGGCGGCGGACTGGCAATCAGAGAGGAATGAATAATCACCAATTCTCACTGATTCTTAATCCCCGGTAAACGGGGCAGGCAAACTCAAGACCGGCAGGGCGCATGGGCAAGCCGCCCAATTAAACCGGATGCCGGGGCCGCGACAGCGGCCGCCCGCTAACTTTGCGCCTTGAGCGGCTTCTTCCGGTAGACAACCCCCGTTCCGGGCCAGCGCTGGAACAGCCCGTTTCCCTCGAGGCCGAGCCTGTCCTTGCGCCCGATCATGAGGGCGCCGCCGGGCTTGAGCGCTTCCCAGATCCGGCGGGCCGCCTCCCGCTGTCGGGAACCGCGGTAATAAGTGAACGCCAGATACCGGCAGAGGATGAGATCCATGTTATCCGGCAGGATGTCATCGATAAAGTTATGGCGCTCGAACCTGACCAGGTACTTAGTTTTCTGGTCAACACATGACAGCTGCCCGCGCGGGCAAAAAAATCGCGAGAGGATCCCGGCCGGAACTTCCCGGAGTGAGCTTTTTCCGTAACAGCCTTCGCGGGCGCGCCCAAGCACAACCTCGTCGATGTCCGTAGCCAGGATATCAACCACGGTTGAACCGATGATGCCGCGAAAGGCCAGCGCCAGGGTGTATGGCTCCTCGCCGTTGCAGCAACCGATCGACCAGGCCCTGAGGGGCGCCCCCTTTTTCCCGCCGGCAATCAAGGCAGGCAGCACCACGCCGGCCAGCTCCTGCCAGCATTCCCGCTCGCGCCAGAAACGGCTCACCGTGACCCGCATCTGGTCCGGCAGCCGGCGGGCCTCCCCCGGCGTCGCTTCGCAGACATTCCAGGTAATCCTGATAACCGGCGCAACCCAGATCCCGCATCCGCTCCTCCACATGGCGGCGGGCGGAGCGGCGCCGGAATTTACGCCAGTCCAGTTCGAAAAGTGGTCCTGCTTTTTTCAGGAACCACTCGTAATCAGTGTCAGATTCTGGTGTCACCCTTTCCATTTCCCTGCAATGGCCGCGCCCGAAACCAAATGAAACTCGGGGACACCATACTATTTATTTGCAGGTGGTTTTGCATTATAAAGATAATTCATATCCTCATTGCTTTAACGCGGCAAAGGATTGAACAAAAAAGCTTCTCGAGTGCGTAAAAGCTTCAGGGCAAAATACCTGCAAATAAATAGTATGGTGTCCCCGAGTTTTAGTGCCCGAAGAATCCGC
>JAJYIN010000174.1 GCA_021790075.1 Actinomycetes bacterium
TTCTTCAAGAAAATCTTCATCGGTGAAAAAGGCAGAAAAATGAAAGAGCCGGAATACACCGACCTCTTCCACGAAATCTTTTCAGGCGATGGTTTGAATAAGTCAAACCTGGTCGGGACGGCCGGATTTGAACCGGCGACCCCTTGACCCCCAGTCAAGTGCGCTACCTGTCTGCGCCACGTCCCGACAAGGATAAAGTATATCAAAGCCGGGGGTTGCGCTGCAGGGCTGGAGAATCAGGCTCAACGGGCAAGCACGCACCAGAACCCGTGATTCTTCCCTCCGCGCCTCACGAAGAGAAGCACGAACACGGGGGCTCAAACGCCGCTGCTGCCGAAGCCGCCGCTGCCGCGGTCCGACTTTGGCAGTTCCTCGACCGCCTCGAACTCGGCGTGCTCCACCGGCATGATCACCAGTTGGGCGATGCGGTCGCCTGTCCTGATCTCGAAGTCCTCATTCCCGGTATTCTGGATGATGACCTTGATCTCGCCACGGTAGTTGCTGTCGATGAGACCCGGCGAGTTGGTGAGGGTGACGCCGAACCTGGCCGCCAGCCCCGAGCGGGGCTGGACGAAGCCGCCGAAGCCATGCGGAATGGCCACGGCGATGCCGGTGGGAACCAGCGCCCTCTCCCCCGCCCCAAGCGTCAGGGCGGCCACGCTGGTCAGGTCCACGCCGGCGTCGCCGTCACCGTAAGCGTGGTCCGGGACCGTCGCGCCCGGGTGCAGGATTTTTATGGGGATGCGCACCGGGTAAGTCTATCAGAGGACAGCGCCGGCACGCTTCCTTGACGGAAAAACACTCAAGCCCCCGGCACGGCCTTTGCTGAATCGGGCCGCACGTCTGTCATTGGGTGATTGAGGCACCAGGTTTTCGCGAGTTTTATTCCGTCAGGCTGAAAGGCGGGTACTTGTCGGTGATCAGCAGAAAGGAATAAGCCTGCACCCGCAGGGCCCAGCGCTCCACGCCCACGATGAAATCGAAGAAGCCTTCGGGGTATTCATCCTTGAAGAGGATGGTGAACCAGGCGACTACCGTAAGGATGAACACCGCGATTCCCAGAAAGAAAAGGACAAAAAAATGGGGAATGGCCAGGATCCACTTGACCAGCGGCATCCAGCGGTTCAGCTCCGCCTTGACGTCCGGGTATTTTAGTTCTACATGCACTGCCTGGTCTTCGTCTGTGGACGGATATTCGTGACGCAGCAGGATCAGGTATGAGAACACCCGCAGCGTGAATTTGGTCAGGTTGAGATTCCAGTCGAACCACCAGCGGGGATATTTCTCGCGGAAGAGGATCATGATCAGGGTGGGAATGAAGAGGATGCCGCCGCCGCCGAAGGCGGCCCCAACCCCCTGCGCGGTGGTGAACTGGTAAAACCCGCCGCCGACGGTGCCCAGCACGATGGCGATAGGAATGACGGTGAATATCCGCAACAGCGTCGTCGTCTTGTCGACGACAACCGGGTAATCGATCTTCAGGTTGGCCGGATAAGTGTCCGCGCCCTGCTCCATGTGCGCCTCCTTCGATTCCGACGAATTAAGTTGCTGGACAACTTTTGCCCGATTCGGCAAAAGTTATGCGTCTTGTTCCGCCAGCACGATGGAAGTCTCAACCTGCCGCTCGGGGATTGACCAGTAGCGGCGGAGCAGGCGGCTGCTTTCTTCACGGGGCAAGCAGCGAACACCGTGTTTTTCATAAAACCTGATGGCCCAGTGAGCATCGCGCCAGGTGCCGATGAGGACGGGCCGGTCCGTCATAGGGCGCAGATGGGCCAGCAGCCGGCTGCCGATGCCGCGGTCACGGTGCGCCGTCGTCACGTAGGCATGCCTGATCAGGGTGACGTCACGAACCTTCTGGATACCCATGACGCCCAGCAGGCGGCCGCCTTCCTCATCGCCCCAGAACTCGACCCCGTCCGCGATTTCCTGATGGAGTTCCTCCATCGGCATGTAGGGCACCTGCCAGCGGTCGGCGGGGATGACGCCCTCGCAGGCCGACGCGGCGTCATTGATGATGGCGTGCATGGCATCGATATCTGTTTCCTGGCAGCGCGGGATCATTTTCTCATGCTCCCTGTCCATAACAATGCCTGGCCGTTTCGCCGGATTTCCGGAAAAAAAGCGCCTCATTCCCTCTGTTTCCCGGCCGGACCGGCCCGGCGGAACCTGGCGAACCTGGCGGCGTCCTCTCGCGGCACGCGGGCCCGGATGATGACGCCGGTCTCGGTGTTCTCCATCTCGACGTCGGTGCCTGCCTTGTAAATCTCCCCGATCTTCTGGCCGTTTCCATAGGGAAAGAAGAGCTCGACGCTTTCCAGGCGGCCGGCGAAAAAGCCGCGGATTCGTTCCTGGAGCTCCGGCAGCCCGCCCCCCCTGACAGCGGAGATGAAGACCGCGTCCGGGTAGGTGCGCCGCAGGAAGGCCAGCTGCCCGGCATCCACCAAATCGATCTTGTTGAGCACCAGCAGCCGCGGTATCGACCCGGCTTCGATCTCGTCCAGGACGCTGTCGACGACGCTTACCATGCCCTCGAGCTCTTCTTCAGGCGCGCTGGCGTCGGCCACGTGCAGCATCAGGTGGGCCACGAGGGTTTCTTCCAGGGTGGAACGGAAAGCCTCGACCAGTTGATGAGGCAGCTTGCGGATGAACCCGACCGTATCGGTGATCAGATATGTCTGGCTTTCGAATTCGTAGGCGCGCGTGGTCGGGTCAAGGGTTTCGAACAGCCTGTCGTTGACGGAAACGCCGCCTTTGGTGAGAACGTTGAGAAGGGTTGATTTGCCGGTATTGGTATAACCCGCCAGGGCAATCAGCGGCAGCCGTGACGCCAGCCGCGAGCGGCGCATCACTTCCCGGGAAGACGAGACATCCCTCAGGCGCTGCTTGAGGTTGGCGATGCGTTTGCGGGCAACCCTCTGGTCAACCTCGAGCTTGGTCTCGCCGGGGCCGCGGGTGCCGATGCCGCCTCCCAGACGCGAGAGCTCGATGCCCTTGCCGCGCATGCGGGTGAGGTTGAATTCCAGCTGGGCCAGCTCCACCTGCAGCTTGCCCTCGGCTGTGTGGGCGTGCTGGGCGAAAATGTCGAGGATGAGGGCGGTGCGGTCGATGACCCTTACTCCCAGACGGTCTTCGAGGTTGCGCTGCTGGGTGGGGGTGAGCTCATCCTCGACCACGATCAGGTCTGGCTGAAGCCGGCCGGCGCTTGCCTTCAGCTCCGCGAGCTTGCCTTTGCCAAAATAGGTATGGGCCACCGGATGATCGCGGCGCTGGATCATCTCACCGGCATACTCGGCGCCGGCGGTGGCGAGCAGCTCCTTGAGCTCCGTCAGTGGGTCTTCTTCACGGACGGGACCGGGGATGACCGCTATCAGGAAAGCCTTTTCCACAAACAGTTATATCCGGAATACAGGAATTTAAAGATTTTCCCTGATCCGGTCCAGGGCCTCGGCGATGCGTTCGTCGGGAGCGGTCAGGGAGATGCGGACGAAACCCTCGCCGCTGGGCCCGTAACCGGAGCCGGGGGGCACCACGACGGCGCATTTGTCCAGCACCATATCGGCAAATGACGCCGAGGTATAGCCATCCGGAACCGGGACCCAGATGTAAATGGTGCCCTTGGGAGGCGCGACCTCGATGCCGATTTCCTTGAGCGTCCCCACCACCAGGTCACGGCGGCGCTGGTAAACGGCGCACATGTCCCTGACACACTGCTGGGGGCCGTTTAAGGCCACGGCGGCGGTGCGCTGCAGCGCCTGGAACATGCCCGAATCCATGTTCGTCTTCAGCCGCCAGTACGCCTCGATCACCTCAGCGTTGCCAACAGCGGCGCCGATGCGCCAGCCGGTCATGTTATAGGTCTTGGACAGGGAGTAAAACTCGATGCCGGCTTCCTTGGCTCCGGGAGCCTCCAGGAAGCTGGGCGCCACGTAGCCGTCAAAAGTGATCTCCGAGTAAGCATTGTCGTGGATGATACAGATGTCGTGCTCGCGGCCGAAAGCGGCCAGGCGCTCAAAGAAGTCGACTTCGACGACAGCCCCGGTGGGATTGTTGGGATAGTTGACGAAGAGCATCCGGGCCCGCGCCAGGGTGTCGCTGTCGATCGCCTCCAGGTCGGGCAGGAAACCCAGCTCCGGCTTCAGGGGCAGGGGCACCGGCGTGCCTCCCGCCAGGATGGGGCCGCTGGTATAGACGGGGTAACCGGGGTCAGCCCCCAGGCAGACGCCGCCCTCATCCAGAAAGTTGAAGCAGACATGGGCGATGCCTTCCTTCGAGCCCAGCAGCGGTATGACCTCGCGTTCGGGGTCCAGCTCTACCCCGAAGCGGTTACGGTAAA
>JAJYIN010000175.1 GCA_021790075.1 Actinomycetes bacterium
CCCGGCCAGTCCAAACAGCGCCCAGGGGCGCCGGCGGCCGGCGGCCAGGGATTCCTTTGCCTTGAGCAGCAGCAGGATGAACACCGGCATCAGCATGGTGGATAGCAGCTGCAGGTGCGGGCGCTGTCCCTGGCGGAAGGGCGAGAAGGCGAAGAAGGCGCCCGCGAGAAAAGCCGGCAGGCGCTCCCCCAGCAGGTAATAGGCCAGCCAGTACGTCGCCAGTCCCGTGAGCACAAAGGTCAACACGACGATGGTGTTGTAAGCGATGGTGATGCCGGCCACGAACTGAAGAGGCAGACTGACCAGGCCGAGCACCTTGGGGAGGCTGTGGAATACGAGATTGACGCCCTCTGGGTAAAAGAGGTAGTTCGTGCTCATGGGACTCTGTCCCAGGTGGAATATGGCGTATTTCATCCACCAGAGGTTCCAGACCGACATGGAGCCGTCTTCCATCCCGGCATAAACGTAACTGCCAAAGTGGAAGATGAGCGGGTAAGTCATCGCCAGGGTGATCGCCAGATAGGCAAGCCCCAGCAGCGTTCCCCGGCCGGCCCTCGTTTTCAGGAGAGTCATCAGGGTGCCCTTTGCTGCCTTCGTTTCATCAGGAAGTATTCACCGGCGCACATCGGCCGGGTACGCCCATATCGTTAATGACTGGTGGTATTATCAGGAGCGCATATATTCAGGCGGTTGATCCCCACGAGGCCCGCAGGGAATAGGTTAGCCGTTTTTCAGGCAGCAGACAAACCGCCGCCCTTCCCGGCCGGGCCGGGAAGGGCGGCCATCAGCCGGGATTATGGATATGAGGATCATGATTACCGGGGGCGCAGGATACATCGGCAGTGTGCTCGCCGCGGCCTGTCTCGAGGCCGGCGACGAGGTAGTCGTCTATGACAACCTCGTCATGGGTCATTCAGAGGCGGTTCCCGAGGGGGCGCGGCTGGTGGTCGGCGACGTATGCGACTTCGAGACGGCGGCCGCCACGATGAGGGAATCAGGCGCCGAGGCGGTGATCCACATGGCGGGTTTTGTCAACCCCGGCGAATCCATGACGGATCCGGGCAAATACTTCCGCAACAACACCTGCCGGCCGGTAGAGCTCCTGGAGGCAATGGTGGCCACCGGCGTCGGCCGGATACTTTTTTCCTCCTCCTGCGCTGTTTACGGCGATCCGATCACCGGCACAATCGCGGAGGATCATCCCAAGAAGCCAACAAATGCATACGGGGAATCAAAACTTCTTTTCGAGCGCATGCTCGACTGGTACGACCGGATTCACGGGATCAAACACGTTGCGCTCCGGTATTTCAACGCCGCCGGCGCCGCCCCCGGAAGGGGAGAGGACCACACGCCGGAAAGCCACCTGATTCCCCTGGTGCTGCAGGCGGCCCTGGGGCAGAGGGAATACGTCGAGATATACGGAACCGATTACCCCACCCCTGACGGGACCTGCATCCGCGACTTCATCCACATCGAGGACCTGACCGAGGCCCATCTCCTGGCGCTGCGGAGTCTGGGGGAAAGCAGCCCGCATTACAATCTCGGCAACGGCAGGGGATATTCGGTGCGCGAGGTCATCGAGACAGCCCGCAAAGTGACCGGCAGGGATATAGAAGTGCGCGAATCGGCCAGGCGGCCTGGCGATCCGGCGGCGCTGGTGGCAAGTTCAGACAGGATCGTGGCAGAGCTGAGCTGGCAGCGCCGGCACCCCGAGCTGGAAGAAATCATCGCCACAGCCTGGGAATGGCACCGTCTGCATCCCCGGGGGTACGCCTCGCAATAGCCAGTGCGGGCTCTGCTCAAAACATGACCATGACCGGCGCCGGCGATGTTGACCACGTTCCGGGAAAGTGGAGTTCGGCTCGGCAGGAATTATCCGGTCATGCTCACCGGACAGTTCCTGCCAGCGCTCAGGCCTGCGCCCGGCGGGCGGCCTTCATAGTCCGGCAGAAGAAGAATGCGGCAACTCCCACTGCAGCCGGCGCCGCAAAGACAAGCATGCGGAGCGCCGACCTCAGCGCCGCCACCGAGCCTCCAGTTACCATTGCCACGACATCATCGCTGCCGGCAACGATCAGGACCAGCAGGAACGTTAGCGCCGCGCAGCCAAAGGCCGTGCGGAAAGGGCTCTGGGAGGGGCGTTCAAGCACGTGGTGACACTCATGATCGCCCGTCAGCCTGGCTTCCAGAAACGGCCAGGCGTAAAGAATCCCGAACATCACCAGCGGCAGCAGGATTCCCGGGAAGAATATCCCGGGCACCAGCCGGCCGCCTATCTGGAAATCCGCGGCCGGGAACAGCCGCAGGGCTCCCTCCAGCCAGATGATGTACCAGTCCGGCTGCGAGCCGCTGGAAACCGCGTCGGATTGAAACGGCCCGTAAAGCCAGACGGGGTTGATCTGCACCAGCCCTCCCAGGGCGGCGGCGGCTCCGGATACGATGAAGAACAGCCCGAGCGATTTGGCGGCATATGTCGGCCAGAGCCGGGAGCCCACGATCCTGGTGTTTGTACGGCCCGGCCCGGTGCGGTTGGTGTGCTTCTGGCGCCATAAGATCATCAGGTGCGCGGCCAGCAGCGCCAAGATGAGAAACGGCACCACGATGTGCAGCCCGTAAAGCCTGGATATGGTGAGTTCGCTGGGCACGCGGCCGCCAAAAAGGATGAACGCCAGCCAGTCCCCGATAAACGGCACCGATAACAGCACGGAGTAGGCGATCCTGAGGCCGGTTCCGGAGAGGAGGTCGTCGGGCACGGAGTATCCGGTGAACCCGTTGAGCATTCCCAGGACCAGCAGCGTCGCGCCAATGAGCCAGTTGATCTCCCGGGGGCGGCGGAATGCGCCGGTGAAGAAGATCCTCGCCAGGTGGATGGCAATCGCGCCCACGAAGATCAGCGCCGCCCAGTGATGAATCTGGCGGACCAGCAGTCCTGCGGGCACGTCGAAGGTGATCTCCAGGGCCGAACGGTAGGCAGCGGACATCTGCACGCCCTTTAATGCCTCATAAGATCCGTCATAAACCACCCGAGTTTCGCTGGCGTTGAAGAACATGGCCAGGAAGAGTCCCGTCCCCACCAGCATGATGAACGAGAACAGCGCTATCTCTCCCAGCATGAATGACCAGTGGTCGGGAAAGACCTTGCCGATGGCGCGCCTGGTAAAAGACGCTGCTCCCAGGCGGTCATCAAACCAGCGCGCCAGCCGGCCAATCATAATTCGCTCCAGAAACCGGGACCGGGAGCTGAGGAGAAATTGCCCTGCGCCCTCAGGAGGCCCCGGCTGTCAATGTAGAGCGGCAACTGGGGGAGGGGACGCCCCGCCGGACCGCCGACCGGCTGCGCGCCGGTGAGCACATCGAAAGTGGATTGATGGCAAGGGCACAGCAGCAGGTTAATATTTTTTTCATATTGAGCGACCGGACAGCCGGCATGCGTGCAGATCTTGGAAAAGGCTATGAACCCCTGAGGCGTCCAGCCTTCTCGACCCGGGGGCAGCCGGAGGGACTTCTCGTCAACCCGCATCAGGATGGTCTGCGAAGCGGTTGAACCGGCGTGGCCTTCGGGAAAGACGGTGACGATGTCGCCGTCCTGCAGGTCCGTGGATACGGGCTTCCCGCCGGCAGTCACCACGATCATGTCCTTGCGCCACGCGGGCTGGAAAAGAACCGGCAGGGGGCTTCTGGTCATGGAGCGCAGCAGGGAAACGGAGCCCACTGCCAGCAGTCCGACAGTGCCGCCGGCCATCCAGCCCAGCACCTGGCGGCGGGCGATCTTGTTCTCACCCTGGACGAAATCATCCCGGAAAGCTTTCCTCTCTTCCTCGCTGGAAGGGAGAAGATCCCGTTCGCCGCTGACCTCTTCCCGGGGCATCAGCCCGTGAGCCCAGATAATCAATCCGAAACCCAGGCACGCAAGCGCCAGCGCCAGCGAAACGCCAAGAGCAGCCGTCCCCCTTTTCTCCCAGAAAAATATGAGGAAAGCGACGCCGCCGGCGAGGGCGATCAGCAACGCCAGCACCGCCAGGATCATCGCATGGCGCCGGTAGCCCCTGCCCTCCTGCGGGGGAGATAGGTTCATCCCCGTCCCCTTCTCTCGATCCAGACTGCGACGCCGGCCAGAACTGCCACTACCGCCACGGCGGCCAGGCCTTCCGTGACGGGACCCCGGTACCCGAGAGCGAAACCGCCGGGATGATCCGGCTGGTCAAGCGTCTGCACGAACGCGACGACCGAAGCCAGATCATGCTGGTCGAAGACTGACTGCGGGAAGGCGGGCATCGGGCCGGGACCGCCGCGAACCGCCGTGGCGATGGCCGCGGGCGAG
>JAJYIN010000176.1 GCA_021790075.1 Actinomycetes bacterium
AGCCGCCGGCAGCGGTGGAGACGCTACCCCCTCAGGCCGGCGCCCAGCTTTTCCTCCAGGGCCTTGACGATGGCCGTCCTGGCGCCGTCGACCTCCTCGTCGGTGAGGGTGCCGGCCGGCGAGCGGAACTCGAGGCTGAGGGCGATGCTCTTGCGGCCCGCCTCCAACTGCTCCCCCTCGTAAACGTCGAAAACCTGCGCCGAGCTGAGCAGCGGCGCGCCGGCTTCCCTGACCACGGCAATGACTTCTTCTGCAGACCTGTCCCGGTCCACCACCACGGCGATGTCCTGGTAGGAGGCCGGGAAAGTGATCAGGTCCTCGAAGACGACGATGCCCGCGGAGCTGCCGATGAGTTCTTCCTCGGACAACTCGAAGGCGACGACGGGACGGTCGATATCGAAATTCCCGAGCACCAGCGGATGGACCTCGCCCACGTAACCGGCGGGACGGCCGTCGACGATAATCTCCGCCGACTTGCCGGGATGCAGGAACGGCTCGCTCGAGCGGCGCAGGCTGAAGTGGCCGTCCACAGCCGCGAACGCCGCCTCCACCAGCCCCTTGCCGGTGTAGAAATCCGTTTCCCTCCCACCCTTGAGCCAGGAGTCACCGCGCAGGGAGCCGCACAGGCAGCCGGCCAGGATTTTTTTCTCCTGCGGAAGTTTCTCGCCCGGGGCCGGCAGATAGGCGCGCCCCATCTCAAAGATGTTTATATCCTGGTTGCGCTGTGACAGGTTCCCGGCAATGGTCATAAGCAGGCTGGGCAGCATCATGGTGCGCATGACCGACTGCTCGACCGACAGCGGGTTGGCCAGCTTCACGGCGCAGCGGCGCCCATCGTCCTCCGCCAGCCGCAGGCGCTCACCGAAATCGGGGGCGATGAAGCTGTAGGTGATGACCTCGTTCATCCCCGCCTGGATCAGCGCCCGGGCAACATCACGCCCGGCAGCCTGAAATGCGGAAAGCCCTCCCATGACCCTCATGTCGCTGGGCAGGGTCGGCGGAATCAGGCCGAGACCGAAGACGCGGGCGATCTCCTCGATCAGGTCGACTTCCCGCTCCACGTCGGCGCGGAAGCCGGGAATTGTGACCAGCAGGCCGCCTTCCTCCGGCCGCACCTCAAACCCGAGCCGCTCGAGGATGCCCGCGGCCTCGTCCGCCGGGACTTCAATCCCCAGCAGGGCCGCGACCCTGGCGTGCCTGAGGCGCACGGCAACCGGCTCCGGCAGCCGCTGGACTATATCTATCTGCCCAGGCACCAGCCGCCCTCCGCAAAGCTCGACCATCAGGCGGGAGGCCATCGCCAGCGCCTTGGGCACCAGATTGGCGTCGAGCCCTTTCTCGAACCGGTTGCTGGACTCGCTGCGGAGCCCCAGCGCCATCGAGGTCTCCATCACGTTGCGGCCCTTGAAATTGGCGGCTTCCAGCAGGATGTCGGTGGTGTCATCCCCCACCTCGCTGGCTTCGCTGCCCATGATGCCGGCGATGGCGGAAGGCTTCTCGCCGTCGGCGATGACCAGCATGTCCGGGGTGAGCTGCCGCTCCACGCCGTCGATGGCCGTGATCTTCTCCCCCTTGGCGGCGCGGCGCACGGTCAGCTGGGCGCCGGCAATCTTTCTCAGGTCAAAGGCGTGCATCGGCTCGCCCAGCGCCCACATCACGTAATTGGTGATGTCAACGACGTTGTTCACCGGCCGCATGCCGGCCGCGACGATGCGGGCCTTGAGCCAGGCCGGCGAGGGCCCCACGGTCACCCCGGCGACCAGCCGGGCCCCGTAACGGGGACAGAGGTCTTCGGCCGCCACTGTGATAGTGACGATCTCCTCGATGTTGTCATCTCCCCCGGGCTCGATATCCTCCACCGGCTCCAGCCCCAGGGACTCCCCGGTGACGGCGGCCACCTCCCTGGCGACGCCGTAGACTGACAGGCAGTCGGGGCGGTTGGGGGTGATCTCCAGCTCCAGGACCTCGTCGCTGACGGGGAGGTAATCGGCCAGGCGCGCCCCCAGCGGGGCGTCCTCCGGGAGGATCATGATACCGGCGGACTCGGCCGACAACCCCAGCTCCGCTTCGGAGCACATCATGCCGTGCGATTCGACACCGCGGATGACTGCCGCTTCCAGCCGCTGCCCGCCTGGCAGCACGCCGCCGGGCAGGCAGACCGCGGTCTTGTCCCCTTCCTTGAAATTCCGGGCGCCGCAGACGATCTGCTCGACCTTGCCGTCGCCGGTTTCGACCTCGCAGAGCGACAGCTTGTCAGCGTCGGGATGCGCCGCCTTCCGTTTCACCCGGCCGATGACGAACCGTTCCAGGTTGCCGTCGGCGCCCGGGATGCCCACGGCGCCGATCCGTTCCACCTCGGTGCCGGAAAGGGCCAGCGCGTCCGCCAGCTTCCTGGTGGAAATCTTGACCGGGACATATTCTCTTAGCCAGGATACCGGCACTCTCATCGGAGGCAGCCTCGCTCAGAACTGTTTGATAAAACGCAAATCATTGTCATAGAACATCCTCAGGTCGGTCATGCCGTGCTTGAGCATGGCGATGCGCTCCACACCCATGCCGAAAGCGAAGCCCTGCACCTCGTCCGGGTCGTAGCCGACGAAGCCGTAGACATTGGGGTCGACCATGCCGGCGCCCAGGATCTCCAGCCAGCCGCTGTGCTTGCAGGAGCGGCAGCCGGCGCCGCCACAGATCATGCAGGAGACGTCAATCTCGACGCTGGGCTCAGTGAAGGGGAAGAAATGCGGCCGCATGCGGATCTCCCGGTCCGCGCCAAAAATGGCCTTGGCAAAGGTTTCCAGCGTTCCTTTGAGGTCGCCCATGGTGATGTTCCTGTCCACCGCCAGGCCCTCGATCTGGTGGAACATGGGGGTGTGCGTGGCATCCGAATCACGGCGGTAGACCCGCCCGGGAGCGATGATGTACACGGGCGGCTCCTCTTTCTCCATCACCCGGATCTGCACCGGGGAGGTGTGCGTCCTGAGCAGCACATCCGGCTGCCCCTCGATAAAAAAGGTATCGTGCGAAGAGCGGGCCGGGTGGCCCTCCGGCGTGTTGAGCGCCGTGAAGTTGTAATAATCGGTTTCGATCTCGGGGCCGTCGGCGATGCGGTAACCCAGCCCGGTGAAGACATCTTCGATCTCCCAGAGGGTCTGGTTGATCAGATGCAGATGCCCGCGGGGAAAGGGCTCGCCCGGCAGGGTGATGTCCACCTGCTCCCCAGCCAGCCGGCGGACCAGCTCGCTGCTCTCGATCTCGCCCTTCTTGGCGGCCAGCTCCTGCTCGAGCGCCGCCCGCACCTGGTTGCCCAGCCTGCCGACCACGGGCCGCTCCTCCGCAGGGAGCTCCGGAATGCTGCGCAGAAGCACCGATAGCGGACTCTTCCGGCCCAGGTGCGCCACCCGCGCCTCTTCGAGGGCTTCCGCAGTCGAGGCCGCCCCGATGCCGGCCATCGCCTCGCCGTAAATTGTGGCCAGGCCTTCATGCTCTTTGAGTTGTTCCTTTAAATCCGCCATATATTCATCTTCCAAAATCCAGCAAACTCTAACACTTACGCCCCTGTGGTTGCCAGGCGACGCGGCCATACTCCCGGCTTGACCCGGCAGGACGCCCGGCCCGTCCAGGTCAGGCGCCCGCCTGCCGCTGCCGCAGCGCCTCATAAAGGATGGCGGTGCCGGCCATGGCGACATTGATCGACTCGGCGGCCTCTGCCTGGGGAATCATGACTACCTCGCGGGCAGCCGCCTTGAGCCGCCCCGGCACGCCCTTGCGCTCGGCCCCCAGCACGAGCACGAATGAATCCGTCAGATCCACGTCCCACACTGGAAGGCCCCGATGCGGGTCGGCGCAGACGATCTTGAGGCCGAGCGTTTCCGCCCAGGAGGCCAGCTCCGCCGGGGAAACGTCCAGATGCAGGGGTACCTCGAAAATGCTGCCCATGGTGGCACGCAGCGCCTTGGGACTATAGGGATCGGCCGATTCCGGAGCCAGGATTACGGCGGCGGCGCCGAATGCGGCGGCGGAGCGCAGGAGCGTCCCCACGTTCCCGGGGTCGCCCAGGCCGGAAAGATACAGCACCGGCG
Source organism: Actinomycetes bacterium (assembly GCA_021790075.1). Lineage (GTDB taxonomy): Bacteria > Actinomycetota > Thermoleophilia > BMS3ABIN01 > BMS3ABIN01 > JAJYIN01. The sequence continues at coordinate 4,080 of JAJYIN010000176.1, forward strand.
CCCCTGCCCGTGTTTCGAAGTCCGCGTGATATGAAAGGGGCTTCTCGAGAAAGGGGAATACCGCCACAACCCGCGTGCCGCTTCCCAGTTCCGAAAGCTTTGCCAGCGCCGCCGGGCTGCATAGGTAAACCTCGGGTTCCGCTGCCGTCGAGCCCAGTGCCGCCAGGACGCGTTCTTCCCGCCCCTCCAGCAAAAAGACCTGCCGGGGCAGAACGCCGCTTCTGA
>JAJYIN010000177.1 GCA_021790075.1 Actinomycetes bacterium
AAATGAGTACTGATCCGGGTCGATGATCCTATGACTAAGTCCGTAGAGCGCCGAAATGGTGCCAAAAGTAAGTCCGGTGGACATCATCATCGTATAGTACCAACGTTCCTGCCGCTGTTTCTTGAAGCGGCTTATCACCGGGTAAAGCCCCAGGATCTTCGTTGCCCCCTTGCCGCCCAGGAGAACGACGAAAATAATGGGAGCGCCGATGATGGCCGGCAACGATACCAGCGATCCGGCCCGGATGAAGTAAAACGGCGTCAACAGTCCCACGGTGAGCGTACGCACCCGCCGCATCCAGAAGTGATCCTCGGCGGCGGCTGACGCCAGGATCATTCCGGCAATGTATGCGGGCAGGACGGCTTCGCTGCCAGACCAGTAGGCCAGCGCCCCCAAGCCAAACAGGATCAGAAGAATCCATTTTGTCCGGATGGCGGCCGTCCCGAAAGCGTACCTGCGGGTCAACCACTTTGTGACCATGGGCAGAGTGCCCAGCACCACTGCGCTCACACCAATGAACACGGCTGTCTTGTATGTAAAGGGCGCAAAAATGAGACCGAGCGCAATCACCGTGCCCAGATCGTTGACGAAGCAGGCGCCGAGAACGCCCTTGCCGAAATCGATCTTGTTGAAACCCGTGTCCAGCATGACGGCGTAAACGACTGCCACGGAGGTCGTCGAGAGGGCGATCCCGGCCAGCCAGCTGGCCCGGGTGTCCCAGCCCAGCCCGTATTTCGCCAGGGCGGCGCATCCCAGGAACGGGGCAAAAAACCCTATCAGGCCGACGACGGAAACCTCTTTCCACTTGCTGCGCATAACCGCCGGCTCGAGCTCGGCTCCGGCCAGGAAGGTGAGAACGACCGCGCCCGCCGAAGCCAGGAACTGCAACCACTGGTCGCTGGCGCCCAGGCCGCCGCTGCCAAAAAAATGGACGGCTACCGCGCCCGCGGCGATGCCCACGCACATCTCGGCAAGCGCCACTGACAGCCGCAGCGCACTGGCGATGATGGTGGCGGCTACTGCCAGTGAAAACCAGAGGGCGGCAATCGCGTATGCTTCATTCAAGGGGCTGCTCCTTTCGAAAATTCAAAGTGCGGCCCCGGCCAGGCTGCTTTCCAGCCGCCGCAGTTCCTCCGAGGCCTGGTCGAGCACACCAAGCCGCTCGGCCAGCTCGTTCTCGAACGCCTCCAGTTCCTCCGCGCTCTGCCGCCGCGCGCGGCGGCCGGAGGCGAGCGCCTCCTCGATGCTGCGGATGGTTGAGGCCACCACACCATCCAGGCGCTGCCGGAAATCCTCCACAGTTTCCTCGATCCTGCCGGTCAGGTCATGGCGCAGGCGCCCGCAGTGCCGGTCGACCAGGTTGGCGGCCCGCTCGCGGGTTTCGCCAAGGATTATCCGGTGTGCCAGCTTTCTGGGCAGCAGCAATGTAGCCGCCTCAGTAATGCTTTCCAAGGCCACCTTCACATCCTCATCGATCTTGAAGCTGAAGGAGGAGTCGCCCTCCAGTGATTCGTCAACGCTAAAGCTCCCCAGACCGGCGCCAAAGACCTGTGAAGAAATCTCGATCAGCCTGTCAATAACGCGGTTGGTCCGCCCCACGAGGCGCTGGAGGATGCCGCCCAGGTGTTTCTCGATCCGGTCCTCTTCCTCCAGCCGCCACTCGTTGAAGATGTCATGGATTCTTTCCCGCAGGAATTCATCCATGGCCGCGGCAAACTCGCGGTTCCCCAGACCGCCCAGTTGCCCAGCCACATCATTTGTCTCAGCAAGCAGCTCCCTGGTCTTGTCTTTCTTTAGCGCCTCCAGGTCTTGCAGCAGAACGTCGTTTATCAGCCGGTTGGCTTCCTCCCTGACAAGCATTTTCGTGTCGGAACGCTCCACTTCAATTTCCTGGCGGGCCTCCTCGAATATGCCTATCTTTTCCTCCAGGTCAGACAAGGGCTCCTTGAGCGACTGCTCCATGAGCCGGGATGAAAAGGCCTCCTGGGCGATTATGTTCTGGATCTTGTTGGCGGCCGAGAGGAGGATGACGCTGCCTTTCTCCGCCATCAGGAACTCTTCAAGCATGCTTTCAAAGGGAGGCAGGCCGCTTTTCTCAACCAGGGCGGCGTTCTGACTGAGCTTTCCCTCCAGGGCGTTTCTTGCCGACAGCGGAAAGATCCCGGCTTCCTCGAAACCAAGCTGTTCCTCGATGACGCTGCGGGTAAAGGCAAGCGACTCGAGCCGGTCTGTTTCGCTCACCGTGTCGATCTTGTTCTGCACGAAGAAAATGCGGGCGGCATAGCCCTTGAGATCGTTGAGGAAATGGAACTCCGCCTCGGTCAGGGGCGGGTCAACGCTTACCAGGAAAATGGCGGCGTCGGCTTTCGGCAGGTAACCGTAGGTGGTCTCGGTGTTGTGGCTGTGGATCGAAGCCACACCGGGCGTATCGATGAGCTGCACATGATTTTTCAGGTATGGCGAAGGATAAAGGATCTCGACGCGGTCAACGTTTTTCCGGTTTTGAGGATTATGCTTTTCCGTGATATAAAGCGGCAGTTCATCACGGCTGATTTCCCGGCGGCCGCCGTCCTGAAAGTAGAGATCGATGACAAGCTCTTCCCCGTAACTGATAATGGTGATGATGGAAGTAACAGGGATGATGGCAACGGGAAGAAGGTCGCTGCCCAGCAGCGAGTTGATGAATGTGGTCTTGCCCCTTTTGAACTGCCCGGCGACGATCAGGGAAAAGCGGTTCTCTTCGATCCGGCGGCCGATGTCATCCAGGGTTTGGCGCGGGGCATTTTCCCTGACCACTTTCCTGATGTTGTGTAATGTGCTTGTCAGCTGTTCCTTGAGGGCCGAATATGTAACGAGTTTCTCCATAAAAATAGCTCCCACAGAGTTGGTCCGTTCTGTAGAAGCCATTAGTCCCGGAAGGAACAATTTAGGCGAGCTTCATCGCCATTTTTTCAAAGCATTCCTAAAATCAGTCTATCAAAAAACCGCTTATACGAAGCAAAATTATACCCGTTAGAAATAAATTCTACCGGCTTGCGGCTACTCCTCTCCCTGGCGGCAGCACTTGATCACATTCGTGTCCGAAACTTCCACCAGGCCCTTGTGGACAATTTCAGTTATCTCAGGCAGCACGTCGAAGATCTTGGCCTCGGAATCGATTGCTTCGACCTTGACAGGCAGATCCGTTGAGAGCTCGAGGATCTTCGCAGTGTGGAGGGCTCCGTTCGAGCCATAGCCGCCAACGCCCCTGAAGACGCTCAGTCCCAGGATGTGGTTCCGGTAAAGCAGGTCCACCACGACCTCCCAGACCGGCTTGTGGTGAATCTTGTCCTTCTCATCCACATAGATTGTCAGCTTTTTCGCTGGCCCCGTAAACATGTCAACTCCTAGATTATCCTGCCAATCAGCTCGCCGACCTTCAGGGCAGCGAAGCCAAAGAAAACGCTGGCCATCACGTTGACGGCCGCATAGAGTAATTCGCCGTCCCTGACCAGATTGCCTGTCTCGTATTCGAACGTGGAAAAAGTCGTATAGGCGCCCAGGAAACCGATGACGAGGAGCGAGCGCCAGAGCGGATTGACCAGCAGCCTCTCGCTCAGCAAGTACATGAGCAGGCCGATCATGAAGCTGCCGCTGATGTTGATTAACAGCGTCCCCAAAGGAAAGCTGCGGCCCCAGCGCTCGCCGATCCATAAAGCGAGGGCGTAGCGGCTGGCGGCTCCGAAAAAACCGCCGGTTCCAATTACGAGCACGTTTTCCATCAATTTATCATGCAGAATATTTTGGGGCGGACACGCCGTTTAAGAACATAAAAAAGCTCCTACAAGTCACCGTAGAAGCCATCAGCGCCGCCCGGCGCGTTTGGGTGAGCTTCATCACCCTGATTTTAGAAAGTATAACCGCGAGCAGGCGCAGGGGGCAACCCGCGTTTTCTTATGATAATAATCAGAATCGGCCCACGAACAAGACCGGCATTTTTTCCACGCGGCCGGGCGGGCCTACTGGTCGCCGCCCTGTGCGTAATGGAATCTCCACGCCGTCCACATGCATTTCCGGATAGAAGCAGAGCAGCTGGCCCGGGATGGTGCCGGCGGCGCTGCCGATGACCAGCGCCTGCGCTGGCGGGCTGTCGCCGCCGAACCAGGGGGCCAGCGAAAAGTAATCCCAGTAGCCTCCCGTCATCACCTGGCCGGGCTTGAAGACCGAATGGACCGCCCAGCCCTCATTCAACTTCAGGTAACGGGCGCCGTCCGGCTTCTGCACCACCTGG
>JAJYIN010000011.1 GCA_021790075.1 Actinomycetes bacterium
TCGCCGCCAGTGCTACCATAAGCCATCTTTTCATCATTGGTTACTTCCCCTTTCTCGGTGTCTGGGACCGGATTCCTGTCGGTTAATGCTTTCCGTCGATTTTTTTGGGCAAGCCCGCTTCCCCCTTTCCCGGTCCGGGATCGGATTTCTGTCAGTGGCCGCTCTTGGCCGCTGAAAAACCAAATACGGTGAGCAGGCTGCTGGCGAAAGCCCCGTGCAGGAAAGAAAAGTAAAGGGCTGTTGCAATCGGCAACGCCGCATAGACACCGCCTTTGATGAAGTACTCCATCACCTCGTTGACATGGCTGAACAGGACCACGTACGAGGCGAGGGAACACAAGCCCAGCACGAGCGCGGTGAGGTAAGGTTTTTTCTTTGCCCGGTTATTCAAGTGAACCTCCCTGTAGCTCCAGTTTGTCGGTTACGAGCGCCAGCGGGCATCCCAGCTTTTTCCAGATGCCCGCGAGCCGCTGGCTGTCGCTGGAACAGTCGATATCCAGCGCGTCAGTGGAATCGATGACGACGCATACCAGGTCATTCCTGTCCCTGGCATGGCGGATGATCGACTCGCGGATGCAGCCTGTTTTTCGCGTCACCTCGAGGCCCAGCGATTCCCGCCGCGCTTTTTCGGCGCAAAGCTCGAGCAGCTCGGCGGCTGCCCCGCCGTCACAGGTGACCAGCACCTCCAGGGCCGCCCGCGTCCGCTTGGCTATGTTGAGCGCGTATTTAAGGGACTTGACGTCCGTCTCCCTTCCGGTCAGCACGAGCAGAACTTTCTCTTTGCCGGAAAGGAACTGCTCTGCGGTATCGAACTCTCCCGCTTCCGCAAAGGCGGTAGCGGAGAACATTTCCTCCAGTTTTTCAAACAACTCCATGGGCTCGATCCTCCTTCTGCTTATTGCGGTTGCACTTGTTTCCCTACGAAATTCAAAGCAATTTGCGTGCCAATTTTGCCGCCGTGGCCGGGCCATGAATAAAAGAGCCTGCTAATGAACACCTTTTTTTGTTGCATAATCCAACAAAATTCAGGGATTTGACGAAAAATCCCGTAATAATGTTGCACTCCGAAAAGGTATGGTTGCAAAATGCAATACAGAGATATATATTTGTGGCTGATGAAACGCTTTCTTGGAAGCCTGAGGCAAAAAATACTGCTCAGCTACTTCGCGGGGGCCGCGATAATCCTGGGGTTTGCCATGCTTAGCTGGGACAATCTCAATAACCAGCAGAAGATCATCGTTTCTGGCGACTCGGTTACCAGCCTTTTTGACACCACTCTCGAGATCAGGCGTTTCGAGAAGAATTATTTCCTTTACCGCACCGATGCCGACTACAAGGAGCTGAGCGCCTACATCGATCAGGCTGCCGGCCTCCTCGAAAGCCCCGATCTCACGCACTTCACCAGCAGCGATGTGATCAGCGGCCTCAACGACGATCTCCACGAGTATGACACCCTGCTCAGCCAGGATGCTCCCACGACAGGCCGGGAAGGCAACCCGGGGCTGGAAAACTCGATCAGGGAAAAGGGAAAGGAAATCGTCACCACCACCGGGGAGGTATCGGACCGGAGGAACGCCGTCAACCAGGAATCGCTGCAGACAGCCAAGCGGAACCTGATCTTCGGCATCGGCGCCCTGCTGGCCGCGGTGCTCGCGGGCGGCATCGTTTTTTCCCGCAAGGCGATCGTGCCGCTGTCGTTGCTGGAAAAGCACATGATCAGAATCACCTCCGGAGAGTTCTCACTGATACCGGTGAAGTCCAGGGACAGGGAGTTCGTCTCCCTGAAGGCAGCCTTCAACAAGATGCTCCTGGAGCTGAGGGAAAGGCAGGAATACCTGGTGGAGTCGGAAAAATACGCCGCCCTGGGCACGCTGGTCTTCGGCGTCGCCCACGAGCTCAACAATCCGCTGGGCAACATCTCCACATCCTGCCAGATCCTCAAGGAAGAGATCGGGGACGGGGACATCGATTACAAGAAGGAGCTGCTGGACCAGATCGAGGCGGAAACGAACCGGGCCCGGGACGTGGTGTCCTCCCTGCTCAACTTCTCCCGTTCGAAGGAGAAGAACACCTTCGGCCTCAAGAGCGCCGTGGAAGAGACGGTGCGGCTGATCCGCGCCGAGGTGCCTGCCAACGTGGCGCTGGAGATCGCCATCCCCGCCGATCTGACCGTCTATGCCGGCCGGCAGAAGATACAGCAGGTGATCATCAACCTGGTGAAGAACGCCATCGACGCCATGGCCGCCGGCGGCCGGATCCGGGTGCTGGCCTCGCGGCTGGATGAAAGCCATGCCGAGATCGTGGTGCTTGACAACGGCGCCGGCATGGACCAGGAGCAGCTTGACAAGATTTTCGATCCTTTTTACACCAGCAAGGCGGGGGGCTACGGCCTGGGGCTGTTCATCGTCCACAGCATCGTGACGGATTACGGGGGGACCATCAGCGTCGACAGCTTCCCCGGCAAGGGCACGACCTTCACCATTGTTTTGCCAACTAAGGAGCCATGACCATGGATTACCGGGGACGACTGCTCATAGTTGAGGATGAGAAGACCGCGCTCAAGAACCTCGAGCACGTCATGAAGAAGGAAAAATACGACGTCACCGGCACCCTCAGCGGCCCCAACGCCCTGCAGCTGCTGGAAAAGAAGGAGTTCGACGTCGTCCTCACCGACTTGAAAATGGAAAAGGTGGACGGAGTCGAGGTGCTGGAAAAGAGCAAGGCGCTCTACCCCGATTGCGAGGTGATCATGATCACGGCGTACGCTTCCATCCCCTCCGCGGTGGAGACGATGAAGAAGGGCGCCTACGACTACATCGCCAAGCCCTTCAACCTCGACGATGTCAGGAAAGCGGTCAAGTCGGCCCTGGTGAAGGTGATGCTGAAGAAAGAGAACACCCAGTTGCGGCTGCAGCTGGAGCAGTTCGAGGGCAAGGTGAAGATCGTCACCCAGAATTCCATGATGGAGAAGCTGCTGGAAACGGCGCGCCAGATCGCTCCCACCGACTGCAACGTGCTCATCACCGGCGAGTCGGGCACGGGCAAGGAACTCTTTGCCCGTTACCTGCACCACGTCAGCAACAGGAGCCAGGCGCCGTTTTTTGCGGTCAACTGCGGCGCCCTCACCGAGGAGCTGCTCAGCAACGAGCTCTTTGGGCATGAGAAAGGGGCTTTTACCGGCGCCGGCTCGCTCAAGAAAGGGATCATCGAGACGGCTTCGGGGGGCACGCTCTTCCTGGACGAGATCACGGAGATGTCCCCGGCCATGCAGGTGAAACTGCTCCGGTTCCTGCAGGAAAAGGAATTCATCCGCGTGGGCGGCACCAACCCGGTTTCCGTAGACGTCAGGGTGCTGGCCGCATCGAACCGCAACATCCACGAGGCGACCCGGCAGAAGAAATTCCGCCAGGATCTCTACTACCGGCTGAACGTGGTTTCCATGCACATCCCGCCGCTGTCGGAGCGCCGCGACGATATCCCCCTCCTGTGCCAGTATTTTCTCAAAAAATATTCCACCCTCATGAACAAGGACGTCAGGGAGATATCGCCGGCGGTGATGGCGCTGCTGGTCAATTATGATTTCCCCGGCAATGTGCGGGAGCTGGAAAACATCATCGAGAGGGGGGTCGCCCTGGCCAACGGCTCCGTCATCGAGACGGCCCATCTGCCTGACGACCTCAAGGATCTGGAAATCAAGACCTTCAGGAGGAAGGAAGGCAGATATCCCTCCCTGGAGGAACAGGAGATCTCCTACATCAAGTGGGTGCTGCAGGAGGCCGGGGGCAACAAGTCGCTGGCCGCGAACATCCTGGGCATCGACCGGGTGTCGTTATGGCGCAAGGTGAAGAAATACGGCATGGAGGAGGCCTGAAGAAACCGGCTTTCAGCCGCCGGCCTCTCAGGCATCCGGCCAGGCCGCTCAGGCATCGACCACCATCACCGGGCACGAGGCGGCGCCCCTGACTTTCCTGGCCAGGTTGTTGTCCAGGAAACGCTGGAGGCGGCCGCCTTCATTGTGAGAGCCCAGGATGATCAGGTCGGACCCCTCTTCCTCCGCGACCCGGTTGATTGTTTCTGTAAGGTCGCCCTGCTCGACCCGCACCCGGGCTGCCACCTGGCCGCGGACCGACTTCATCAGGGCGTGCTCGACCAGGCCGCGGTCCGAGTCGATCACCCTGCGGATGTCCCGGATGCCGGTGAGGTCCAGTTCGCCTTCGTAGCGGGGCAGCACCTTGAGCACGGTCACCCAGCAGTTTTCCTCTTCGGCGATCTTCAGCCCCGCCGCCAGCGGCTTGAGAGACCCGTTCAGGGGAACCAGTATCTGACGGCGGCCGCTCATGGCTACTTGACTACCAGTACGGGTATTGGCGAATGGGCGATCACGCGCTCGGTGGTGCTGCCCAGGATTGACTTGTCGATGCCGCGCCGGCCGTGGCTGCCGAGTATGATGAGGTCGCTGCCGAGCCCCTTGGCCGTCTCCACGACCTTGTCGGCCACTCTTCCTTCCTCGACCATCGTGTGCGCTTTCATGCCCCGCTCGTCTGCGATCCGCTCGCCTTCCAGGACGATCTTGTGGGCTTCCTCGTTGACCCTCCCCCGGATGGAGCTGGTGTTGAAGAACTCGATCATCTCCTCGTAGCGGGGGATGACGTAGAGGATGGTGAGGGAAGCGTCCTGGGGATCAGCCACTTCGGCCACGCGCTCTACGGCCAGGTGGCTGAGCCGTGAGTCATCGAAGGGCACCAGGATGCGGTGGTACTCGCCGGTGCAATCCTCGCACTGTTTCCGCACCACCATGACGTCGCAGTGGGAGTTGATGATCACGCCGGCGGTAACGCTGCCCATGACCATGCGCTTGAGCCCCTTCCTGCCGTAGGTGCCCAGGGCGATCAGGTCGGCGCCGATCTCAGCGGCGACCGCGGGCACCACTTCGTGGGGCTCTCCCTCACGAACCAGGTAGTCCATTTCGATGCCGAACTCAGACGGGTAGGTTTCCATCGCCTGTTCGCAGGCGGCTTTCCCCTCTTTGATGCGTTTCTCGAGCTGGCCGGGGGAGATGCTGAACTCCTCCGAGTCAAAAAAGACGGAATGGACCATGGTGATCTTGCTGCCATGGGCCCGCGCCCATGACAGCGTCTCCACCAGCGCCGCCTTGCTGAACTCGGAGTCGTCGTAACCCAGGAGGATGTTCTTGTAGGCTCTCAGTGGGCTCCGCCTCCCTTGAAGATCATGCCGACGGCAAAGCCGGCGACCAGGGCCACCGCGACGGCGGCGGCGCCGTAGAGGGCGCTGTTCTGTGTCGCCATGTCGTCGAGGGTCTTCACCACGCCGGTCTCATCAACAGTCAACTGAGCGGTGGCAGTGTCGATGACCTGGCCGCCCCTGGACTCGTAGACCGTGATGTCGTACTGTCCGGGCGGCGCCTGGTAAGGCCAGTCAAACAGTGTGTAATAGGATGGGCCGTTGCCATCCTGCTTGAGGTCTATGCCGCCGACGGATTCATTGTACAGATGCTTCGATTCCTTGTACTTGACAAACTCATCGAACAGGACCTGCTTGGTTTCCTCATCGGCTACGGGTTTGAGCTGGGCGTTCTTCTCTAGCGCAACGTAACCGATGCTGTTGTCCAGCAGCGCCTGCGGGCTGAGGGCATCCACCGGCGCCCTGGTTCCGCGCAGGTAATAAAAACCAGGAGTGTCCTCGAAGGTGATCTCTTCCACATTCATCCAGAGCGCCCCGCCCACGCGGTCCTTGCGCATCAGCTTCTGTTCCGAGCCGGTGGCGGTGACCTTGATGAACAGATCGGCGCCGGGGTCGCACTGGCCGCTGACGCTTACGGAACTGCCATGGTAATTCAGGTTGATCTCGACATTGTCATGATTGGCCTTGGCGGTCAACTCCGCAAAGGCGTCGGGCGCGAAGAAGGCCAATCCCAGCATCGACAGCGCCAGCACGATTATCTGTCTTTTCAGGAACGCCAGTCGCATCAGTGGCCACCTCCCGGGCTCAGCAGCAGACTGGGGGTCAGGGTAAGTTCGGTGATCATCTTGATAGTGACGCCAATAACAACCACCGCCAGCAGGATCTTCAGCTGGTCGCCCTTGAGCTTGCGCCCGAACACGGTTCCCACCTGGGCTCCCAGAGTGGAGCCCGCCAGCAGCAGCACTGCCAGGATGAAATCAACGGTGTGGTTGGTCACGGCCTGGAGGAACGTCACCTCGATGCAGTTGAACAGGATCTGGAACAGGCTGGTGCCCACCACGACATGCATGGGCATCCGCAGCATGTAGACCATCACCGGCACCAGCAGGAAGCCGCCGCCCACGCCCATCACCGCGGCGAGGATGCCGACAAAGACGCCAAACACGATCGGCACCAGCGCGGAATGGGTGACGCCCGACTTTTCGAAACGGGTCTGCAGCGGCAGCGCCGCCAGCGTCCGGGCGACCCTGGACTGGGGCTTGTCAACCGTTTCCTCCAGCTGGTTCTTTCTCTTTCTGAGGGTCTGGATGCTCTCCGCCAGCATGTAGCTGCCGACGATTCCCAGCATGAGGACGTAGGTGATCTTGATGACGAAGTCGGCGTTGCCCATTGCCCTCAGGATCTTGATGACCTCGACGCCGACGAGCCCGCCGGCAAAGCCGCCTCCCAGGAGCATCATCCCCATCTTGAAGTCGACGTTGCCGAGCCGCCAGTGGGCAAAAGTGCCGGACGTGGACGCGGCCACGATCTGGTTGGAGTCGGTCGCGGCGGCGACAGTGGGCGGGATTCCCATCATGATTAGCAGCGGGGTCATCAGGAAACCGCCGCCGACTCCGAAAAGGCCCGACATCAGGCCGACCGTGAGCCCCAGGGCGATCGGCAGGAAAATGCTGATACTTGTGTGTGCTACCGGAAGATATAGGTACATGAAAAAGCTGTGACCTCCCTCTCTTATAGTTGATTAATCAGGAGTGGGCATAGCTGGCGCCGCGGGCCATGGTGATCACCGGCCGCGGGGAAATCTTGACCAGCTTGTTCATAATCGTGCGGCTGTCGGTCACGGCGGGGCTGAGCAGCACCATGTCGATCTTCTTCGATCTGACGAAGTTCAGGATCACCGCGACGGTAGCCTCGAGGCCGATGTGAACCGTGGCCCCGACACCCTCGTCGTTGCATTTTTCGATGAGGTACTTCTGAATCGAAGTCGCGTCCTGGCCGTCGTTTCCGGCCAGGAACTCGCGGGCGGTCTCGTGCTCGTTGGCCTCGGCGAACGTGACCGCGGTCATCAGATCGTTGAACCTCTTGCCGGCGCCGTTGCGGCTCAGCAGCACTACCCGCAGGGTCTCTCCCAGGAGATTGGCAAGATAGGTGGCATAGGAAATGCCGTTATCTAGCGGCTCATCCCTGTAAGCGACATATAGGATTTCCTGCTTGGACATCTGTCTTCACCTCCTATTGTCCGGTTACAGATGCAGCAAGATGCGTGCCAATTAATGAATGCCCTGCAAATCGAGGGCAAGAGAGGAAAAACTGTTGGAAAATGCAAAGCGGCAGGTAAAACTAGTGTTTCAAATATGGACTACCATGGACGCTACTCTTCCTTGAGCATCCTCCAGAGGCTGGTGCGGGAAATGTGCAGGAGGCGGGCGGCCTCAGCCTTGTTTCCGCCCAGCATCTCCACCACCGACCGGGCGTATGCCCGGTTAACCTGATCCAGGGATTTGACCGTATCGGGCTCCAGGGTCTCGATCTGGAACAGGTTCAGGGTGTGGGGCAGCGACTCCGGCGTGATGAATGGGCTTTTTTCCAGGATGATGGCCCGCTCGATGATGTTCTCCAGCTCCCGGACGTTGCCCGGGAAGCTGTAGTCCTTGAGTATCTGGAGGGATTCCTGTGTCAGGCCTTTGATCTTCTTGCCATAGTTGGGCAGGTGCTTCTTGAGGAAGAACTTGCTCAGGGGCTCGATGTCGCTTTTCCGGTCCCTGAGGGGCGGGATGTACATCTCCATGACATTGAGCCGGTAGTAAAGGTCGCGCCGGAAGGAGCCTTCGGCGATCGCCTCGGAGATGTTGCGGTTGGTGGCGGCGATGATCCTGACGTCCACCCGGATCGGCTTGGTGCCGCCGACGCGGAAGAACTCCTTTTCCTCGATCACCTTCAGCAGCTTGGCCTGGAGGCTGGTTGACAACTCGCCTATTTCATCCAGGTAAAGGGTGCCGCTGTCCGCTATCTGCATCAGCCCCTGCTTCTGGGCGTCGGCCCCTGTGAAGGCGCCCTTTTCGTGGCCGAAGAGTTCGCTGGCAAGCAGGTCTTCCGTGAAGGTGGCGCAGTTCAGGGACAGGAACAGCCGGTCCCGGCGGGGGCTGGAATAATGGATGACCTTGGCCAGCAGGTTCTTGCCGACGCCGCTTTCCCCGGTCAGCAGCACGGTGCAGTCCGAGTCCTGGATGCTCCTGATTATGTCCAGCACTTTCTTCATACTGCGGCTGCGGGCAATGACGGAGATGTCCTTGTCCATGTTGAGGTAGGCCTTGAGGGCGACGTTCTCTTTCTCCAGCGACTTCTGGTCCCGGACCTTGTCGACCTTGAGCATCAGCTCGTCGAGGTCGAATGGCTTGGGCAGGTAGTCGAAGGCGCCCTTCTTCATTGCCTCCACGGCTGAATTGATGCTGCCGAAGCCGGTGATGATGATGACCTCGGTCTCCGGCGATTCCTGTTTCACCCGGGAGAGCAGTTCCAGGCCGTCCATTTTGGGCATCTTGATGTCGGCGATGAGGACGTCGAAATCATCCGAGCTGATCAGGCCAAGCGCGTCGGCGCCGTTGTCGGCGCCTTCAACCTCGAAGTTCTCCTCCCGGAGGGTGTTGATGATGTGTTTCCTGGTTATTTCCTCGTCCTCGGCAACCAGCACCCGAAAAGCCACCTTATGCCTCCCCTCTTGGAAGAACGATTTCAAAAACGGTACCCATATTCTCTTCGCTGACCACTGAGATGTCGCCGCCGTGATTCCTGACGATGTTCATCACGATCGCGAGCCCGAGCCCGGCGCCCTTGTCTTTCTGGGTGAAAAACGGATCGAATATCTTCTCGCGGTCTTCCGCCGGTATTCCCTTGCCGGTGTCCGAAACATAGATCCTGACCACTTCAGTGTCGTTCCTGATCTGGGCTGCCAGCTGTCCCTCCCCGGACATCGCCGCGATGGCGTTTGCGAAGAGGTTCACGAAAACCCGTTCCAGCTGGTTGGGGTCCGCATACAGCGTAACACCTTCGCCGTCGGAATCCACGACGAAGTTTATGCCGGTGACGTCCGGGCCGGCCGCCAGCCCGTAGGCGGTTCTGATCACCCTGCGCAGATCCACGGCCTTTTTTTGCGGTTCCCGCTCCCGGGCGAATTCGAGCAGGTTGCCGACGATCCCTTTCAGGCGGGTGGTTTGCCCCACGATCTCGTCGATGATCTCTTTCCGGTCCGGTGAAACATCATCCTGGAACTGCCGCTTCAGGACCTGAGCCGAGATGTTGATGTTATTGAGCGGGTTGTTGAGCTCGTGGGCGACACCGGCCGCCAGCGTGCCGATCGCCGCCAGTTTTTTTGATTGATAGAGTTCCCGGTTTTTCTCATCGATTTCCTCTTCCCACTGAATCAGCTGCGTGTTCATGTTGTTGAATTTCTCAACCAGGATGTCAACCTCATCCTGGTGGCCGCCTTCCGGGCGGCGGCTGGAAGGCCCGTGGGCGTAACGGGCGCCGATCTTCTCCACCGAATCGATGAGCGTTTTCAGCCGGCGGACGACACCGCCGCTGATGTAGAGCAAGGCGCCCAGGCCCAGCAGCAGGAAGAGCGGGAAGAAGATAATGATCGCGTACTGGGAGACGCGAATGCCCCTGGCGGCGCTGTCACGGGCATCGGCGTCAAGCTCTTCGGATGAGCTGAGGATATTCTCGCCGGTGTCCCGCAGCTGATTGATCTGGCCGTCCAGGCCCCTCAGCCTGGCGGCCAGGGGAGAGCCGGCAGGCAGCGAGAACCCCGTCTGGAGGAACTCAGCCACCTGCAGGGGGTGGTCGCGGGATTCGGCCTCCAGCAGCGGGACCATATTGGGATTGGGGCCGAAGACGCTCCTCGAGCTTTCGAAATCCTGGTTGATCTGGGCCAGCATGGTCTCGATGGTCCCGAACTCAGTCTGGTACTGCGCCAGCAGGTTCCTGAGGGCGTTGACCTTTTCCGGATCCTGGGAATCGATGCTGGCGGTCACGTCCTTGAGTTGCGAGAGATAGTCGCGCGTAGACGCCGATTCCTCGGCAGCCTTGTCCGGGAACAGGAAGAAGTTCTTCTCATGCCGCCGCAGCTGGAGGGATTTACTCCTGACCGTATCCGCCACCTCCAGGAAACTCATCTCGCTTCTTACCTGGATGAAATTGACGTATTCAAACACGGAAAGAGCGGAGATGATGGCGGCGCTGAGCAAGAAGCCAAAAATTATCTTCTTTCTCAAAGACATGTCCGGAAATATTGTATCATCGCGTCATGGAAAACTTCGAGACTTATCTGCTAATACTGGGATTATTACTGGCGGCGGGTTCACTGCTTTCCGGGCTGGCGCACCGCAGCATCCTGTCGCTGGCAATCCTGTTCCTGGTGGCGGGCATCATCCTGGGAGACCAGGTGACCGGCGTGCTGGAGCTGGACGCCACCTCCGAGCTCGTCAAGCGGGTGACCGAGGTGACGCTGATCCTGATCCTGTTCGTGGACGGGATGGAGGTCGAGGCGGGCATGCTGCGCCGCAGCTGGCATGTCCCTCTGCGCTCTCTGCTCATCGCCATGCCGCTCACCGCCGGGCTGATCGCCGCAGCAGGGGTGACGCTGCTCGCGCTTTCCTGGAAACAGGCGCTGCTTCTGGGAGCGCTGCTCAGCCCTACCGACCCGGTGCTCACCTCCTCGGTTATCACCAACACCAAGATCCCCCTGCGGGTGCGTCACTCGCTCAATCTGGAATCGGGGTTCAATGACGGGCTGGCCCTGCCGGCGGTCCTCATCTTTGCCACGGCGCTGGGCGGCGCCGGGACCGCGGAAGCATGGTGGCGGTTCCTGGCCAGGGACCTGCTGACGGGCGCCTCGGTGGGCGTCGCCGGCGCCCTGATCGCTGTCTGGCTCCTGAGGCCGTTCCGCGGCCGCCTCGAGATCATCCCGCATTACCGCTCTCTGTACGCCTTCGGGGTGGCCCTGACGCTGTACGGCGCCGCCCGCTATCTGGGCGGCAACGGCTTTATCGCCGTTTTCCTGGGCGGGATAGTGATAGCGAGCCAGATGCGCGGGCAAACCGCCACGTTTGAGCGTTT
The DNA here is from genome assembly GCA_021790075.1 of Actinomycetes bacterium. Lineage (GTDB taxonomy): Bacteria > Actinomycetota > Thermoleophilia > BMS3ABIN01 > BMS3ABIN01 > JAJYIN01. The sequence goes on from JAJYIN010000011.1 coordinate 11,317, forward strand.
CAGCCGCGACGCCAGCGAGGTCTTCAAGGCAGCCACTTTCGTCATCTTCGGCAGCCTGCTGGCGGCCGGCAGCCTGGCGGCCGACGGTTTCCGGGGGCTGGCTCTGGCCCTGTTTGTCCTCTTCGTGGCGCGTACAGCCGCCCTGCTACCGTCGCTTTGGGGGACGAGGCTGGACTGGCCGGAACGGCTCTTCATGGCCTGGTTCGGCCCCAAGGGGGTAGCCTGCATTGCGTACGCGCTGCTGGTGCTCGGCATGGACCTCCCCGGGGGAGAAGAAATCTTCAACCTGGCGGCGCTGGTGGTTTTCGGCTCGATTATCCTGCACGGAGCCACCGACACGCCGCTGGCCGACTGGTTTGGCAACCGGGCGGCCTCGGAAGCGGCAGCCAGAAGGAGTAAGAGCGGCTAGGCTTCCTGGCCCACGCTGGGCGGCTGGGCGCTGCCCGCAATATCATTCCTTGCGGTTCCCGTTTCTTCCTCGATCATGCGGACGAATTCATCTACGATGGCCGGGTCCCACTGCTTGCCTGCTTCGCGCTTCAGCGTACCCAGTGCCTGGTGCTGTGACATCGGCGGCCGGTAAGGCCGGGGGGATGTCATGGCGTCGTAGGCGTCCACGACCGAGATGACCCGGGCCTCGATGGGAATCTGGTCATGTTTCAGATGGTCGGGATAGCCCTCGCCGTCGTAGCGTTCCTGATGGTGCCGGATGATCGTCAGCAGGGTATTGGCCGACCGCAGCGGTCTGCAGATCTTCTCGCCGATGGCCGGGTGGTCCTGGACCGCGATCAGTTCACTCGACGTGAGCGGCCCCGGCTTTTGCAGAATCGTCTCACTGACGCCGATCTTGCCGATGTCGTGGAGGACGCCGGCGTTGCGGATGGCGTCCTGCTGCTCGGCTTCCAGGCCCAGGCGCTCGGCGACCCGGACCCCGTATTCGGAAACCCGCTCGGAGTGGCCCCGGGTATATGGGTCGTTGGCTTCGATGGCCAGGGCGAGGGTGTAGATGACATCGCGGGCGCTTTCCAGGTCCTCATTCAGGTGCTTGGTCCTCAGGAGCGCCTTGACCCGGATCAGCAGTTCGATCTTCTCCACCGGTTTGGACAGGAACTCGTCGGCTCCCGCCTCGAAACCATTCACCTTGTCGTCGATTTCCTGCAGGGCTGTGAGCATCACCACCGGTATGCGGCAGGTGTCCTCGGTGCCTTTGATCTCCCGACATACCTGGTATCCGTTCAGTCCGGGCATCATCACATCCAGGATGACGAGGTCGGGGGCGGCGCCGTCGCTGCTTATTATGTCAAGCGCCTCGTTACCGCTGTAGGCGCAGATGACATCGTAACCGGCGGCTTCGAGATAAGCCTCCAGCAGCTGAACGTTCTGGATGCTGTCGTCGACGATCAGTATCCGGTCCCGGAAGTTAGTCGACATGCCGGTCCTCCAGGTAGGAAGCTATCAGCTTGACAAAGTCACGGGTATTTATCGGCTTGGCGATATAACCGCTGCAGCCCGCCTCGCGCACCCGCTCCTCATCGCCCCGCATCGCATGGGCTGTGAGGGCGACGATCTTGAGGTCGCGGGTCGCCGGGTCATTCTTCAGCAGGCGGGTGACCTCGAGCCCGTCCATCTCCGGCAGCTGGATATCCATCAGGATCAGCTCCGGCATCCGCTCCCGGGCAAGCTCGAGAGCCTGGCGGCCTTCAGCGGCCTGGATGACCCGGTAACCCTGAGCCTCCAGGATATCGCTGACCAGTTCCAGGTTCATGGGGTTGTCTTCCACTACCAGAATTGTTTTATCTGTCATGATTCCTGCAAACCCTTATGTTTAGCCCCCATTATCAAACCGCGGGCGCTGATCGAACAGCGAGCGGCTCTCCAGCCGGCAAAGCAGGTCCTTCTTCTCGACTGGCTTGACAAAATAATCGAAAGCTCCTAATTCGAATCCGCGCCGGTTGCTTTCCAGAATGGAAATGATGATGACAGGAATATCGCACGTCTCGGGATTGTTCTTGAGTGCCTGCAGCACCTGCCACCCGTCCAGCTTCGGCAGCAGGATGTCCAGCGTGATAGCGTATGGCTTCAGCCGCCTCGCCAGTTCCAGCGCCTGCTCGCCGTCATAGGCGCGCGCCACCCGGTAACTGGCCTCACCCAGCCACAACGCCAGCAGCTCGCTGGTCTGCAGGTCGTCCTCGACGACGAGCACAAGCGGTTGTCCCGGGACCGTCTCCACCTCCACGTCCGGCGCCGGCAAAGCGACTGTGTGCTCCGGCTGCTTCCAGTCCGTCGCCCGCCGCTGGCCCGGAGTCAGGGGGAGGCTGATCGTGAATGTGCTTCCCCTCCCGAGTTCGCTCTCGACGCTGATGGTGCCGCCGTGCATCTCCACCAGTTTCTTGGTGAGCGCCAGGCCGACGCCGGTTCCTTCGTAACGGCGGGAATGGTTGCTCTCGACCTGCTGGAATTCGGCAAAGATCTTTTGCTGGTCCTCGGGGCTGATGCCGATGCCGGTATCGGTCACCGTGATGTCGATCTTGCCCGCCCTGGTGTACGCCGCCATTGTCACCCGGCCGCCTTCCGGGGTGAACTTGATGGCATTGCTCACCAGATTATACAGTATCCGCTTTAACTTGGCCGGGTCGGCCTGGATCAGCGGCAGGGAATCGGTTGGTTTTACTTCCAGCCAGATGCGGCGCCGGGCGGCGAAAGGATGGCCCAGTTTGCGCACGTCTTCGAGCACCTGGGGAATGGAGACGTCGTCCTTGTCCAGCTCGGCGCTGTCGGAGCCGACCGCCGACAGGTCCAGGATGTCATTGACCAGCTGCAGGAGATGCCGCCCGCTAGTCTCGATGTTGGTCAGATATTTCTCCTGCCGCTCGGTGAGGGCGCCGTCACCCTGGTCCATCATCACCTCGGAGAAGCCGATGATGGCGTTCAGCGGCGTGCGCAGCTCGTGGCTCATGACCGACAGGAACTCGGACTTGAGCCGGTTGGCTTCCAGCAGGTTCAGGTTGACCTGCCGGAGGTCGTTCTGGGATTTCTTCAGGCTCTCTGCCATCCTGTTGAAGCTGTCGGCCATGTCGCCGACCTCGTCGTGTGACTTGACGCGCACCCGTTCGTTCAGGTCGCCATCGGCGATATTGTGGATGACCCGGACGACCTGCCGCATCGGCTTGAGTACGGTGGTCCTGAGAGAGAACCAGAGCACCAGCAGCAGGGTGCCGAGACCGGTGACGAACAGCACCGCCATCCGGAGGATGTCGTTACTGATGGCCGACTGGACGTCGCCCATCGAGGTGGAAACGAGGACGACGCCGCGCAGTGGCGAGCTGTTACCGTGGCAGGCCTGGCAGGCGGGCTGGTTGGGCAGCGGCCTCACCTCCACCAGGTACTGCTGGCCGTTGCGCTCTTCGTAAAACTGGGTGCGGCCGCCGCCGTTGAGCACATCGAACACCTCACTGTCGGGCGGCGGGCCGGGCGAGCCGGAGGGGGCAAAGGCCTCCACCCCCTGGTTGGAGAATACCTGGATGCGGTCGACGCCGGGATTGTTCCTCAGGTTCTGGAGGGCGCTGGTGGCGATGGGAATCTTTTCCGCGGGGTCATTTTTCTGGCTGCTGAAGAGCATCGTGTTCTGGATGCTGCTGACCACCTGGGAGCTCAGGCTCTGGGTCAGCTCCTCTTTCTGGCCGCGCAGGTGGTCGGCGTGCGAGCGGACGTCAAAAATCGCGAAGAGGCCGAAACCGACGACGATGACGGCCATCACCAGAATCAGGATTTTGGCTTCGAGGCTTCGGCGGGGATCGATCATACGGGCCGGTCCGGGATGGTAAAGGTGAACTTGCTCCCCTGTCCCGGCACACTCTGGACCCAGATCCTGCCGCCGTGCAGTTCAACCAGTTTCTTGGTCAGGGCCAGTCCCAGCCCGGTCCCTTCATACTTGCGGGCGTAAGACCCCTCCACCTGCAGGAACTCCGAAAAGATGCGCTCGTGATCGCCCTGGCCGATGCCGATGCCGGTGTCCGACACCGATATTTCCACGAAACCGCCGTTACGGGTTGATTCAATCATGACCCGGCCGCCGGCCGGCGTAAACTTGATCGCATTGCTGAGGAGATTGTAGAGGATCTGCTTGAAGCGGGCCGGGTCCGCGGAGATCGACTGGGCATCTTCACCGGCGTGGATGCTGACCTCGATATCTTTCTTGATAGCGAGCGGCTCCACCACGTTTTTGACGCTCTGCATCGCTTCCCTCAGCACCAGGGGCTCCGGATGGACCTCGATGGTGCCCGACTCCACCTTGGCGAGGTCGAGGATGTCATTGATCAACTGCAACAGGTGCTTGCTGGAGATGATGATGTTGCCCACGTATTTGGTCTGCTTCGTATTGAGGACGCCGTAGGTCTCGTCCTCGAGCAGCTCCGAGAAGCCGATGATCGAGTTGAGCGGAGTCCTGAGTTCGTGGCTCATGGTGGCGAGGAACTGGGACTTGAGCCGGTTGGCAGTTTCCAGCTGCTGGTTGGTCAGGCGCACCTCGTGCTCACGTTCCTGCAGATCCAGGTTCACCTGCTCCAGCTCTTTCACCTTGCTCTGCAACTGGTCGCTCTGCGCCGCCAGCGACTCGATCATCCGGTTGACCGAGCGCCCCAGTTCACCCAACTCGTTCTTGCTGCGGATGTTCACCCGGTGGCTGAAGTCCCCTTTGGCGACCGCCTGGGTGATCCGCGCCAGCTTGGCGACCGGCTTCACCATATAGAAGTTGAGGCTCAGGTAGAGCAGCACCAGCAGGGAGATGATGCCGATGCCGCCGATAAGCAGGAACTTGATCTGCTGCGAGTAGACAAGGTTGTCGCGGCTGTCGAGATACATGTAAATGCCGATCGTTGCCATCGGCTTGCCTTCGATGTCAAGCGGCGCGATGGCCTCGATGATCTTCTGGCCGTTTTTCTCGCTCTCGGCATGGGTGGCCTCATTGGTGTTGAGGGGGGCGTAATCTTCGGGTTCGGCGACCTGGCCGATCTGGCTCTTGTCGGTGGAAGCGATCCGGATGACCTGGTCGCCGCGGGGGGCGTAGACGGAGATCTTCTGGATATCCTTGTTGAGCTCGTGCAGCTTGTCGATCTCCGGCTGGAAGTGCTCGTAACTGATCTTGTCCGGCGAATCGATGATGTCGGCGCTGAAGAATTGCGCCACCAGGGTCGCCCGCTGCTCGTAGTCCTCGTTGATACTCGTGGAAAGCGTGCTGATGGAGATGTAGACCAGTCCGCCGATGATGGGGATGCACATGGCGGCCAGCAGCAGCAGGATACGGCCGCGCAGGCCCAGATTCCGCGGAGCCGCGATGCCTTCCGTGACTGGGGTGGGTTGTATGGACTGAGGTATTTCCTTGGCCAAATCTGTCCCGTTTCAGGGCTCAGAGCCTATTTCGATAGGTGTATTCTGCTGCGGCCGGCTGCAAAGCCTTTGGGCTGCGTCCTCGGAGCAAAAAGTCCTCGACGTACCGCAGAGGGTACGACTGCGGGCTTTTTTCTCCTGTGTCCTTGCCTAAAGTCTTTTCGCACGACCTCACTACGAACAACCTGTCGAAATAGGCTCTTATATTTCTGCCTGTTGCAGGCAAAAACCAAATCGGTCAAATAAGGTCTGGCTTAAGTCCCGCTTTGCCCGCGAGGATGGCGGCATGATAAAATTTATCTGCCGCATGGATAAGGAAAGTATAACACAAGAGTTAGTTAAGCTTGGCGGTCAGGATAAGAAAATCTCCTGCACCGAGGCAAGAAAACTGGCGGAGCGCCAGGGAGTGGGCGCCCCTGAGATCGGCCGCCTCTGCGATTCCCTGGGAATCAAGATCTTCGCCTGCGAGCTGGGCTGTTTCTGACCGCCGTTTCCGGTTCCCGCAAATGCCGGGGCTGGGCCGTCCCGTCCGCGGCAAGGCCGGGGCATCACACATAAGATCTCCGAGCGCCTGCTTCTAAGGCCGCACACGGCTACGAAGGTGCGCCGACAGGGTCTGCCGGGAAACTGGCAGGCCTCCCGTGTTTGGAAAGGAGACCCTCATAGCTGTCGCCAGACAGATTTATTCCATCGGTATCCTCGCCGGCGGGAACAGCACCCGCATGGGCGGCAACAAAGCGCTCGCCGTAGTCGGCGGCCGGCCGGTGCTGTCACAGATCATAGATGCACTCAAACCCCTGGGCGTGGAAATGTTCATCACCGGGGGAGACCAGGATGCCTACGCCGGCTTTGGCTTGCCGGTGCGTGCCGACCGGTTCGCCGCGAGGGCGTCGCTGGTGGGGGTTTATTCGGCGCTGGCAGCCTCCCGCAGCGGGCTTTGCTTTATTACCGCCTGCGACATGCCGTTCGTGCGGCCGGAACTCGTTGAGCTTCTTCTCGATCTGTCACCTGGTTACGATGCCGTCATTCCCGTCTCCCCGCGGGGGCTGGAGCCGCTTTGCGCGCTATATTCCCACTCCTGCCTGGAGGCGATGCGGGAGGCGATCGACCGGGGCGACTACTCCATTCGCCGGGCGCTGGAGCCCCTGCACGTACGGTTTGTGGAAAAGGCCGAGCTGTCCGCCCTGGGTGACACCGGCATCATGTTCTTCAATATCAACACGGCCGGCGACCTCGAAGAGGCGGCCCGGCTGCTGGAGCCGGCACGGCAGGGACGCGAAGGGCCGGCGCCCCTGGTCTGTTTCGTCGGCAAGAAGGACTCCGGCAAGACGACCTTTATCGAGAAACTGGCGCGGCTGCTGGTTTCGTGGCGGCTGGAAGTCGCGTATATCAAGCATGACGTCCACGGGTTTGAGATGGACCGGACCGGCACTGATACCGACCGGCTGGCCCGGGCGGGAGCGGCCTCGGTGATCATCTCTTCCCCGGACGCTGTGGCGCGGCTGGACCGGGTTGGGCGTGAGAGGGACCTCAGCGAGTTGCATCGCCGGCTTGACAGAACGGTAGATCTGATCATCGCCGAGGGGTACAAGAGCAGTTGCGCCGACCGGATCGAGGTTTCCCGCGCGGAGCGCAGCCGGGAACTGGCCTGCCGCGAAGAGGACCTGATCGCGGTCGTCAGCGACCGGCCGGAGGCGGCCGCGAGCGTTCCCCTTTTCAATCTTGAAGACATCGAACCGGTGGCGCGCTTCCTGGTGGAGAGATACGGGCTTGACCATGGCCGCGCGATGGAGGAATCGTGATGGGGACGGATATGGGCACACGCAGCCGGCGGCAGCCCGGAGCGGTTGCCGGGCGGAAACCGGCGGTTGACTACCTGCGGATTTCCATTACCAACCGCTGCGACTTCCGCTGCCGGTACTGCATGCCGCCTTCGGGGGTGGAGCTGAAGCGGCACGCCGACATCATCACCTATGAGGAGATCGTCCGGTTTACCGAGGCTGCGGTGGCGGCGGGGATCACCCGGGTCCGCGTGACCGGCGGCGAGCCCCTGGTGCGCCGCCAGTGCCCGGAACTGATCGCGCGCCTGGCCTGCCTGCCGGGCATCACGGACCTGGCCCTGACTACCAACGGGTCCCGGCTCGCGCGTTTTGCCGCCGGGCTGAAGGCGGCCGGGCTCAGGAGGATCAACATCAGTATCGACAGCCTCGAACCGGAGCGGTTCGCCGCGATCACCGGTGGCGGCTCCCTGGATGCGGTCCTGGCCGGCCTGGAGCGGGCGCTGGAGCTGGGTTTCGACCCCGTCAAGGTGAACGTGGTCATGCAGGCAGGGATCGAGAAGGATCTGGAAGCGTTTGTGGCGCTGGCGCGGGAGCTGCCCGTGCATGTGCGCTTCATCGAGCATATGCCGGTCGGCCGCAACTTCAGCGGAGCGTGGCGGTATGTCTCCCGGGAGGAACTGCTGGTGAAGCTGTCCGGCTTTGGCGAGCTGACCGCCGCCGCGGCGCCGGTGGGAGCCGGTCCGGCCCGTTATTACCGTTTTGCGGGCCACGCCGGCACGCTTGGTTTCATCACTTCCATGAGCTCCCATTTTTGCGGCGTCTGCAACCGCCTGCGGCTGACCGCCGATGGCAAGTTGCGGAGTTGTCTTTTTTCTGATGAAGAAATCGACGTGCGGCCGTTGATCGCCGGGCCGCCATCGGCGCTGGCGGCGGCCATCCGGGACGTCATCGGCCGCAAGAGATTTGACCGGCGGCCGGGAAGACCGGGCAGCCGCTTTATGTCACAGATAGGGGGTTGATCAATGAATCGCAACGGGGATTTTTCACACCTGGATGAGAAGGGCGCCGCCCGCATGGTCGATGTGGGCGGCAAAGCGGTGACGAAGCGGCGCGCGCGCGCGGGCGCCCGCGTCGCCATGGCCCCGGAGACGCTGCGGCTGCTCAAGAAAAAGGCGTTCCCCAAGGGTGACGTGCTGGCGGTGGCGCGGGTGGCCGGGATCATGGCCGCCAAGGAGGCTTCCCGCCTGATCCCCATGTGCCATCCCCTGGGCATCGAGCACGTGGCTGTGGATTTCACCATAGAGGAGGAAGGGCCGGCTGTGGGCATCGAGGCGAGCGTGCGGGTATCCGGGAAGACGGGCGTGGAGATGGAGGCTCTCACCGCCGCCTCGGTCGCGGCGCTGACCGTATATGACATGTGCAAGGCAGTCGACAAACACATGGTGATCGGGGACGTCCGCCTGCTCGAAAAAACCGGAGGCAGGAGTACCAGATAATGGAATCGTGCAGGGAAAAAATGCATGTGGCAGGAACGGCCGGCGGAGACCGGGCCGGACGGGCTCCCGCCACCATCGTCTCGGTCAATGTATCGGCCGCCAGGGGTGAGCACAAACGGCCGGTGGCCGCAGGCCGGCTTCGAGCCGGCTACGGCATTGCCGGGGACGGCCATGCCGGCAGCTGGCACCGCCAGGTGAGCCTGCTGGGCGAGGAGAGCATCAGGAAGATGCGGGACCGGGGCCTGGACGTGGGCCCGGGCGATTTCGCTGAGAACCTGACCACGCGGGGAATCGACCTGCCGTCGCTGCCGGTGGGGACGAGGCTGCGCCTGGGGGCCGCCCTGACAGAGGTCACCCAGATCGGCAAACGCTGCCACGACCGCTGCGAGATCTTCCGGCAGGCAGGAGACTGCGTCATGCCGCGGGAGGGCATTTTCGTGCGCGTGCTCGAGGGCGGGGAGATCCGCGGCGGCGACGCCATCGAGGTGCTGGACGGGACCGGGGGGCGAAGCTGATGGGGTTCACGGCGGCCGTGGTCACAGTGAGCGACAAGGGCTTCCGGGGAGAGCGGCAGGACGGCAGCGGCGATGAACTGGAGCGGCTGCTTAGCGGCGCCGGCGCTTCGGCTGTCGCCCGCGTTCAGGTGCCGGATGAGCACGGCCTGATTGCCGGCGCCCTGCGCCGGCTATGCCGCGAGGAGCCGGTGGACCTCATCATTACCACCGGCGGCACCGGGCTCTCCCCGCGGGACGTGACGCCTGAAGCGACCCTGGAGGTCATCGACCGCGAGGCGCCGGGCCTGTCCGAAGCCGTGCGGGCCGCCTCACTCGCGGTCACTCCGAACGCCATGCTCTCCCGGGCCGTCAGCGGCGTCTGCGGCAGCACACTCATAATCAACTTCCCGGGCAGCCCCAAAGCCTGCAGCGAAGCTTTTGCCGTGGTAAGACCCGTGCTGGCCCACGCTCTCGAACTGCTGGGAGGCCGGGGCGGCGAATGCGCGCGCTAACCGGCGCCCGGGCAGACTCGTCGCCCCGGCTACTTCTGCTTCGGCGCAGCGGCGAATGCGCGCGCTAAGAATCTATCTCAAAAGGCATCTCCTGCTGCGGCCGGCTGCAAAAGTCATGGGCGGCGTCCTCGGAGTAA
>JAJYIN010000178.1 GCA_021790075.1 Actinomycetes bacterium
TGGCGGAGCTTAAGGAAGAGTCAAACCGCATGAAGGCGCATTGGACCAACGAGAAGGAATCGATCCAGAAGATCCGGGCGCTCAAGGAGGAGCTGGAGCAGACCAGGACCGACGCCGAGCGCGCCGAGCGTGAGGGCGACCTCACCAGGGCCGCCGAGCTGCGCTACGGCCGCACCGTCGAGCTCACCAGGGAGATCGAGGCGGAGAACCAGCGGCTGGCAGTGCTGCAGAAGGACACCCAGATGCTCAAGGAAGAGGTGGACGAGGAAGACGTCGCCGAGGTGGTCAGCAAATGGACCGGCATCCCGGTTTCAAAGCTGATGGAGGGCGAGGTCGAGAAGCTCATCCACATGGAGGACCGCCTGCACGAGCGCGTGGTGGGGCAGGACGAGGCCATCGCGGCGGTATCCAACGCCATGCGCCGGGCCCGCGCCGGCCTGAGCGCTCCCAACCGCCCGTACGGCTCGTTCATCTTCCTGGGCCCCACGGGAGTGGGCAAGACCGAGCTGGCCAAGGCGCTCGCCGGGTTTATGTTCGACGATGAGAAGGCCATGGTGCGTATCGACATGTCCGAGTTCCAGGAGAAACATACCGTCTCGCGCCTTATCGGCGCGCCGCCCGGCTACGTCGGCTATGAGGAGGGCGGCTACCTGACCGAGGCAGTGAGAAGGCGTCCCTACACGGTGCTGCTCCTGGATGAGATCGAGAAGGCGCACCCCGAGGTGTTCAACGTGCTCCTGCAGATCATGGACGAGGGCCGCCTCACCGACGGCCACGGCCGCACCGTGGACTTCAAGAACGCGGTCATCATCATGACGTCGAACATCGGGAGCCAGTACATCACCGAGCTGGGCGCCGGCGGCGAGGAAGAGATGAACCGGCGCGTCGAGGAAGCCATGAAAGCCCACTTCAAACCTGAGTTCCTCAACCGGGTGGACGACATCATCATCTTCCACCGGCTGAATCAGGAACAGCTGCGCCAGATCGTGGACATCCAGGTGCGCGATATGGCCGGGCTGCTCGAGGACCGGGGTATCGGGATCATGCTCACAGGCGCGGCCAAGGATTACCTGGCCCGCGAGGGATACGACCCCGCCTACGGCGCCCGTCCGCTCAAACGGCTGATCCAGAAGGAGATCCAGGACGTGCTGGCCCTGCAGCTGCTCGAGGGCAAGTTCAGCGAGGGGCAGACTATCGAGGTGGACGCGGCGGACAATCATTTGGTGTTTGCCGCGGCCAACTCTCCTGATGCGGAAAAAGAAGCACCCGCGCAAGAGCCGGTTTAGTGATTTAAGAGGATTTTTGCATCTGCTTAAGAAGCGTATCTATAATTTGGCCCAAGGCAACTCATTATGAAAGGAAAGCATCCCGTGGGTCGGCCACTTGAAATAGATTCTGAACTCATATCCGAATTTTGCCGCAAATGGAGAGTTGTCGAACTTTCCATCTTCGGGTCTGCTCTGAGGAAAGATTTCGGACCGGATAGTGATGTCGATGTGCTTGTGAGCCTCGAGCCCGATGCTCCCTGGAGCCTTTTTGAGTGGCTGGACATGATCGATGAACTCAAGCAAATGTTTGGACGCGATGTCGATCTCGTTGAAGTGTCCGGGCTTCGCAATCCCTTCCGGCGCCATGAGATTCTGAATCACAGACAGGTATTGTATGCGGCCTGAAGAAGCCGATTACGCGTACTTGTGGGATATGCTGGACGCCGCCCGGGCGGTCCGGCAGTTTGTCATCGGCAAGACTTTCAAGAATTACTCCGAAGACAGAATGCTGCGTGGCGCCGTGGAGCGGCACGTGGAAATCATCGGCGAAGCAGCGAATCGCGTATCCCAAGCTTTCCAGGATGAGCATCCGGAAATTCCATGGCGCGGAATCATCAATCAGCGTCATGTGCTGGCGCATGAATACGGAGAGATCAAACACGAACTCCTGTGGAAAGTTACCGCCGACCACATTCCGGAACTGATCACGCGCCTCGAAAAACTGATTCCACCCCCACCGGAATGATCGGCCCGCGAGGGCTATGACCCGGCCTACGGCGGCCGTCCGCTCAAGCTCGCCGAACAAGGACAGCCTGTGCGTCAATCTGAAATCATTCTTTTCCTGGGCGGGCGTGGTGCTGATGGTGCTTTCCGCCAAGCTCGTTCTCTCGGGCGTTTCCCTCTCGCCGCGTGCGGGCTTCGCCTGCAACAGGATTGCAATCGCTGGACGTCTTTTTCGCTCAGCCGGTTTGGCGTATAGTTGACTCACAAATAACGACTATCGGGGAGGAACCAAGATGACCAGAAAGGCAGCTTGGGGGTCAGCTCTATCAATCCTGATGACAGCTTTTTGCGTCCTGTTCCTGACACTTGTGACGGGTTGCGGCGAGCAGGCCAAATCGATGGATCCGCCGAAGATCGCGGACTACAACAAGCCGGGAACCGTATTCATCGCGACGAAGTTCAAGGCGGACGTGACGATCAACAACATCACGCTCGACGAGAAGGCTCTGGAAAGCAGCCTGTTGCAGGCGGCCGCCGCCGGCCAGGTGGCAACCGACGAGAACAGTCTTGCCGCCTGGGCGATCAACGAGATTCTCACCAACCCGTCGCGGTACATCATCCCGGCCGCCGGTACGATTGATTATCCCGGTCAGGAGAGCGACCCGATCGCCGGCAGCGGTTTCATCGTCAATTCGGATGGCTATGTCGTCACAAACGCTCACGTTGTCAAAATGGATGACAAGGAGCTCAAGCAGACCATGGCGCTGTCGGTCCTGAGCAGCCAGGTCCAGCAGGAGATTTCCGAGCTCGAAAGCGCGCTGGGCGTCAAGCTTAGCGATGACCAGGCGAGCAAGATGGCGGACGCCCTGGCAACGGCGCACGCCACTTACATGACCGTCAGCAATCCGTCTTCCGAGAGCTGGATGCTGATGGGCGGCTCGGCCAATCTCAAGGAGGCCGTCAAGGGCATGCCGGCCGAGATCGTCAAGGTGGGCGCGCCGTCGCCCGGCAAGGACGTCGCCATCCTGAAGGTCAACGCCAACAACCTGCCGACCGTCACGCTGGGTGACGACTCTGCCATGCGTGAAGGCGACCAGGCGATCGCCATCGGCTATCCCGGCGCCGCCACATTCAACCCGATGATCAAGCAATCCGAGGAGAACATCAAGCCTTCGATGACAACCGGCACCATCAGCGGCCGCAAGACGATGCCCGGCGGCTGGGACGTCCTGCAGATAGATACGGCAATCACCCACGGCAACAGCGGCGGCCCCCTGTTCAACAACAAAGGTGAAGTGATCGGTGTCACGACCTTCGGCAGCGTCAACATGGATTCGCGGACCGGCGCTGCCCAGGAAGTCCAGGGCTTCAACTTCGCCGTGCCTGTCTCGATCGTCAAGCAGTTCCTGACCGAAGCCAACGTGACCGCCACGCCGGGCCAGTTGACGAAGACATACGACGAGGGCGTCGACTTGGCCAGCGCGAGCCACTACAGCGCCGCCAAGGAGAAGTTCCGCCAGGTGGCGGATGCCAACAAGGACTACCCTTATGTCAACGACCAGATCTCAGCGGCGACCACCAAGATCAACAACGGCGAGGACAAATCGACCTTCCCGGTGCCAATCTGGCTGATCGTCATCATCGTCGCCGCGGTGATCGCCGCCCTGGCAGCCGTACTGATATTGGTCAAGCGCGGCGGCAAGGGAAGCGGGCCGCGTTACAAGGCGGGACAGGCCGCGGCGCCCGGAGCCGGCCAGCCAGACGCCACCGCCGCGCCTGTCGCACCGCCGGCAGCGCCCGCGCCACCGGCGCAGGCTCCATCGGTGACGACCGCCCCCGCTCAGACGGAGGCCAGCAGCGAACCGGCCGTGCCGGCGGCCGGACCGGCGGATGCGGAGACGGTCACGCCGGTGAAAGAGGAAGCCATTCAGCCGGCCGCGACGCCGGTGGCTGAGCCCGACGCCGCGCCGGAAGGCGGCCAGACGGCCGCGCCGGAGCCCGGGAAGGAGGAGGGCGCCCAACCCGCGGAGGGCCCGTCCTTCTGCGCCAACTGCGGCAAGCCGCTGCCGCCGGACGCGAAGTTCTGCCCCGGCTGCGCCAAACCGGTCAACCACTAGGCAGTTCGGAAGCCAGGCGGCTCAGACCAGCTATTGCTTAACAAATGCGGCCCGCGCGCAGCGCGGGCCGCATTTGTTCCATCGAAAGCAGTGGGGTTCGGCTGTGGCGGCT
>JAJYIN010000179.1 GCA_021790075.1 Actinomycetes bacterium
GCCATCACCTGGTCATCCCCCCGGACCAGCACTGCCTGGCGAATGCTGCTGGACATCTCCAGCAATTCCTGAATCGCCTCTTCTGCGGTCGGCACCGATTCTCCTTGAATCGACTTTGACAGTATCATATAAGAAGGGAAGCTATCACAGTCGGCGGAATGAGACAAGCCGGAAATGGGCCGGCGAAAGCAAAGCCGGGAAACAGCCGGTCCAAGCAACCGGTCCGGAAGGCCGTCGTCCGGCCGGCCGCATACCAGGGGCAGCTGCTGTCAAAGACCAAGCGGCCCCAGGCAGACCCCGTCGCTGCCGAGTATTCCCTGCATGCGGGCCAGGAACTCTTGCTCCGGATGGACCTGCTGGCCCAGCCTGAGACGCCGCAGGCCGTCCGCGGTGGCCATGCTGATGATGACCGGCACCTGTCCGGGAAAATCCTGGCAGAGCTCCTTCAGCTCGCCCAGCACCGCAGGCTGGAAACCTTCGCAGTCCAGCGACAGCTGCACCGCCTCGCCGGCGGGACCGTCATCATCATCGTCATCGTGGCGCTCGAAGGCGTCCACTTCCAGGGCGATGAGCTTGACTTCCCTTTCCCCCTGATCGGTCATGCCCTTGTAGTCGGTGCGGGCCCTGATGACAACCACCTGGTCTACCACGAGCAGCTCGCGGCAATGATTGTAGAGGTCGCTGAAAACCACCACCTCGGTGCTGCCACCCAGGTCTTCCAGGGTGACAAAAGCCATCAGGTCGCCCTTCTTGGTGGTCAGCCGCTTTACCTTGCCGACCATGCCGATCACGGTTACCACGGTCTTGTCCCTCACTTCCTGCAGGCCGGCGATGGTGGTGGCGCCCCGGCGGGCGATCTCGCGCTCGAGGCCAATGAGAGGATGGCTGGTAACGAAGATGCCCAGCGTCTCCTTTTCCAGCCGCGAAACCTCCTGGGAGGTGAATTCAGCCGCGCTGATGGGTGGATCGACCGCTTCATGGGAAGTGTCCTCCTCCGCCAGCTCGAAGATGGAAGCCTGTCCCATGAGGCTGTCCTGCTGGCTCTGCGAGCCCACCACCAAGGCGTCCGCCATTACCTCCAGCATGCCCTTGCGGGTGGCGCCGGTGGAATCGAGGGCGCCGCATTTTATCAAGCTTTCCAGGGATTTCTTGTTCAGATGCCGCGAGTCAACGCGGCGGCAGAAATCAAAGACGCTGGTGAAGGGACCGCCCTCCCGGCGGGCCTCGATGATGGCGCCGATCACTTTGGCGCCCACGCCCTTGACCGCCGAAAGACCAAATCTGATCCGTTCGTCAACGACCTTGAAGTCGCCGCCGCTCTCGTTGACGTCCGGCGGCAGCACCTCGATGCCCATGCGCGAGCAGACGTCCACATAGAACGGCACTTTATCCTTGGTCGCCATGACGCTGGAGATGGTGGCGGCCATGTACTCGACCGGATAGTTGGCCTTCATGTATGCGGTCTGGTAGGCAACCATGGCATAGGCCACCGCGTGGGACTTGTTGAACGAATAGCCTGCCGCTTTCACCATCAACTGCCACAGGGTCTCGATGGCGCCCTCGTTGACCCGGTTGGCGCGGCAGCCGTCCACGAATTTCGTCTTCAGGCTTCTCATCAGCCCCATCTTCTTCTTGCCGATCGCCTTGCGCAGGTCGTCCGCTTGCGCCGGTGAGAACCCGCCCAGTTTCTTGGCGATCTCCATCAGCTGCTCCTGGTAGATGGCGACGCCGTAGGTGGGCTCGAGGATCTCCTTGAGCCGCGGGTCTGCGTACTTGACTCTCCCGGGATCGCGCTTGTTGCGGGCATACTGAGGGATGTACTCCATCGGCCCCGGGCGGTAGAGGGCCACCAGCGCGAAGATGTCTTCGAAACAGGTGGGACCTACGTCGCGGAGCGCCTCTTTCATCCCCGAGCTCTCGAACTGGAAGACGCCGTCGCTCTGGCCCAGGCGGAGCATCTCGTAGGTCTTCTCATCGTCCAGGGGCAGGTCGGCGAGGTCGATCTCCACGCCGCGGCTTTCCTTCACCAGCCGCACGGCCCCCTTGAGGATGTCCAGGTTCCTGAGCCCCAGAAAGTCCATCTTGAGCAGCCCCAGCGCCTCGATGTGATCCATGGTGAACTGGGTGACCACCTCGGCGTCGCCCTTCTGCTGCAGGGGAATGTAATCAGTCAGCGGCCGGTCCGAGATGACGACGCCGGCGGCGTGGATGGAATCGTTGCGGATGAGCCCCTCCAGGGGGCGCGCCTTGTCGATGACCTCCCTCGTCTGTGAGTCGTTGTCGTAGGCTTCCCGCAGCTCCTGGCCGGGCCGCAGGCATTCCCCGAAGGTGATGCCCGGCACTTCGGGGATCATCTTGGCGATCTTGTCGCAGACGCTGTAGGGGACGTCCATCACCCGGCCGGCGTCACGGGTGGCCGCCTTGGCCGCCATGGTGCCAAAGGTGATGATCTGGGCTACGTTGTGGCGTCCGTAACGCTCAGTGACGTAGGCCAGCACCTTTTCCCGGTCGATGGGCGAGAAATCGATGTCGATATCGGGCATACTCTTGCGGCCCGGGTTGAGGAAGCGTTCAAAGAGCAGGTCATACCTGAGCGGGTCGATGTCGGTGATGCCGAGGCAGAACGCCACCAGGCTGCCGGCAGCCGAGCCGCGCCCGGGACCAACGGCGATGTCGTTGTCCTTGGCGAACTTGACAAAGTCCCAGACAATCAGGAAGTAGGAGGCAAACCCCATCTCCCGGATGGTCGCCAGCTCGAACTCGAGCCGCTCCCGGGCCTGGGGCGGCTCGCCGTCAGGATAGCGGCGCTTCATTCCCTCCTCGCAAAGCTGCGCCAGGAAGCTGTCGCCGCCAGTCGCCGCCGTTGCCTTTGTCTCATAGCGGGGCAGGAGCAGCTTGCCGAACTCCATGGTGACGTTGCAGCGCTCGGCGATCTCCAGTGTGCTGGCCAGCGCCCCGGGGTCGTCCGGGAAGGCCGCCGCCATCTCCCCGGCGCTCTTCAGGTAGAACTGGTCGCCCTGGAATTTCAGCCGGCCGGTGTCCAGGAGGGTGCTGCCTGTCTGGATGCAAAGCAGCGCGTCATGGGAGGAAGCGTCCTCGTGCCTGAGGTAGTGGACGTCGTTGGTGGCCACCAGCGGCCGCCCCACTTCCCGGGCCAGCTCCCGCACCAGCGGGTTCACCTTTTCCTGCTCGGCCAGCCCCTGGTACTGGATCTCGATGTAGACGTTCTCTTCCCCAAAAATATCCATGAGGGCGCGCACCTCGGCCAGGGCGCCTTCCCTGTCGCCGGTGAACAGCAGGTGGGAGACCCGGCCATTGAGACAGCCGGACAAGCAGATAATGCCCTCGGCGTGGTCGCGGAGAACCTCCATGTCCACGCGGGGCTTGTAATAGTAGCCTTCCAGGAAACCCCGCGAGGAGATTCGCGTGAGGTTCTGGTAACCCGCGTTGTTCATGGCCAGGAGGGTGAGATGATGGCGGTTCTCGCGCACCTTCAACTTGTCGTTGCGGTCGGCCACCACGTAAGCCTCGAAACCGATGATGGGCTTGATGCCGCGGCTGGCGGCCTCGCGGTAGAATTCGACGGCGCCGGAGAGGACGCCGTGGTCGGTCACCGCCACCGCCGGCATGCCCAGCTCCAGGCAGCGGTCCAGCAGGGAAGGCAGCGGCTTTTCGCCTTCCTTGGGCTTTGGAGGGGAAATCCTGACGGCGCCGTCCAGCACCGAGTACTCGCTGTGGACGTGCAGGTGGACGAAGCCCGGAGCCGGCGGGGACGCCGGTCCGTCGCCAATAGGATTGGCGGCTGTCTGGCTCACGTCTGGTTCTCCCTTACCCTCACGACGGGATAGATTCTATTCCGCCGGCCTCTCAAGCTCAAGATTTATTTCTGCGGACGGGAAAGATTTCCTGCGATCTTCTAACCGGAAGCCACCACTTCGTTGTCAAGCTCCCCGATACTTGATATTTTCACCACGACCCGGTCGCCGGCCCTCAGCCTGCCCACTCCCGGCGGCGTTCCTGTGAGGATGACATCGCCGGGCTCGAGGGTCATGATGCCTGAGATGAACGCAACCAGCTCGAGCGGCGAGCAGAACATGTCGGCTACCGGCGCCGCCGCCGCTTCATGAGACCGTACTCGATGCTGTCCACGAGGGCCTCCCAGCTGGCCTCGATGATGTTCTCGGACACTCCGATC
>JAJYIN010000012.1 GCA_021790075.1 Actinomycetes bacterium
GTAGTGGTGGGCGATGGTGGGCTCGAACCACCGACCCCCTGCTTGTAAGGCAGGTGCTCTCCCAGCTGAGCTAATCGCCCACGCGCCGGACGGACGGCCTGTCTCCGGCTCTCGACAGCCAGCGCTGCGGTTGTGGCTCCGCAGATGACTCGATCGCAAATCCCACCTTGTCAAATTTCCGCAATCACACCATTTCCGAAACCAGGGCTGGTGGGAAAATGGTGCCCCCAGGGGAATTCGAATCCCCGCCGCCGCCTTGAAAGGGCGGTGTCCTAGGCCACTAGACGATGGGGGCGTAAGTGATTTCGGAGCCGGAGCCGGAGGTAATTATAGCAAAATGCGGCTCCAGCGGCCCGTGTTGGAGCCGGCCAGGCCTGCCCCCGGAACCGGTGACGCGCACCGGAAAAAATGGTGAGCCGTGCTGGGCTCGAACCAGCGACACCCGGATTAAAAGTCCGGTGCTCTACCAACTGAGCTAACGGCCCACAAACGGAAACATAGTGTACTATAGGGCACCGGGGGCGGCAAACACCGTCTGTGTGCGCGTTTTAGAGATTGACATTCCCCGATATCGGGCAATACTAAAACAGCTGTGGCTTGGATGAGCGGAACCTGGCAATGCGTGTCTCCTGACACGCCGCTAAAAAAAGTGAGTTCCGGCAACAGCAGAATAAGTGAACGCGTTGGGCCTCGGGCACACCGATAACCGCCAAGAACCGATCCAGAATGGAGTCCAGATGGCGACTACGACCACCGATCTCGACCAGCTTTGTATCAACACTATCCGCTTCCTGGCCGTGGACGCGGTCCAGAAAGCCAACTCGGGGCACCCGGGCATGCCCATGGGCGCCGCCTCGATGGCCTATGTGCTCTGGACTAAGTTCCTTCGTTTCGACCCCAGCGCGCCGGACTGGCCCGACCGCGACCGCTTCATCCTGAGTGCCGGGCACGGCTCGATGCTGCTCTATTCCCTGCTGCACCTCACCGGCTATGACATGTCGATGGACGAGCTGATGAGTTTCCGCCAGTGGGGCAGCAAGACGCCGGGGCACCCGGAGAGCCTGCTGGCGGACGGCGTCGAGGTGACCACCGGGCCGCTGGGCCAGGGCATCAGTAACGCCGTCGGCATGGCGATGGCGGAGCGTTTCCAGGCCAGCCAGTACAACCTGCCGGGGCACAAGATCATCGACCATTGCACCTATGTGATTGCCAGTGACGGCGACCTGATGGAAGGCATCTCTTCGGAAGCCTGCTCGCTCGCCGGCCACCTGGGCCTGGGCAAGCTCATCTGCTTCTACGATGACAACCACATCTCCATCGAGGGCAGCACCGATCTGGCCTTCACCGAGGATCGCGGGCTGCGGTTCGAAGCCTACGGCTGGCATGTACAGCGGATCGAGGACGGAAATAACCTGCTGGCGATCGAGGCAGCCGTCGAGGCGGCCCGCGAGGAGTCGGATCGGCCGTCGCTGATCGAGGTCCGCACTCATATCGGCTACGGCAGCCCTCACAAGCAGGACTCGGCCTCCGCCCACGGCGAGCCGCTCGGCGTGGAAGAAGTGAAACTAACCAAGGAGAACCTGGGCTGGCCGACGGAGCCCGATTTCTATGTGCCTGAGGAAGCCTTCAACCACTTCCGGGAGGCGGGCGCCAAGGGCAAGGCGCTGCACGAGGAATGGCAGAAGCGGTTCGAGGCCTACGCCGGCGAGAACGCGGAGCTGGCGGCGCGGTTCCAGTCGGAGCTCGCACGCGAGCTACCCGATGGCTGGGACGCGGACCTGCCCCGCTTCCAGGCGGCGGACGATCCGATCGCTACGCGCGCGGCTTCCGGTAGATGCATCAACGCGCTGGCGCCGCGGCTGCCCAACCTGATGGGCGGCTCGGGGGACCTGGCGCCTTCCACCGATACGCTCATCGACGGCGGCGGCGATTTCGAGCCGGGCACCGTCGGGCGCAACCTCCACTTCGGCGTGCGCGAGCACGGCATGGGCGCCGTGGTCAACGGCCTGGCGCAGCACGGGGGCATCATCCCCTACGGCGCCACCTTCCTCATCTTCTCGGATTACATGCGGGCGGCGATCCGCCTCGGGGCGCTGCAGGAGGCTCCCGCTATCTGGGTGTTCACGCACGACAGCGTCGGGCTCGGTGAGGACGGCCCCACCCATCAGCCGGTCGAGCAGCTGATGTCGCTGAGGGCGATGCCCGGGCTGGTGGTGATCCGGCCCGCCGACGCCTGCGAGACGGCGGCCGCCTGGCGGATGGCGGTGACGCTCAACAGCAGGCGAGTGCCGGTGGCCCTCGCGCTCACGCGGCAGAAGCTGCCGGTGCTGGGCGCGCCCGAGTCAGACGAGGGTGTGGCGCGCGGCGCCTATGTGCTGGCGGAAGGGCCGCGCGGCTCCCACTCGCTGGACGTCATCCTCATCGCTACCGGCTCCGAGGTGCACACGGCGCTGACGGCCCGCGAGGAGATGACGAAAAGGAAGATCAACGCCCGCGTGGTGAGCATGCCCAGCTGGGAACTCTTCGAGGAACAGGACCAGTCTTACCGGGATGAGGTGCTGCCGGCGGCGGTCACCGACAGGATCTCCATCGAGGCGGGGGTCACTTTCGGCTGGTGCCGCTATACGGGCGACCGGGGGATCAACATCGGCATCGACCGCTACGGGGCCTCGGCGCCGGGCGGGGTGGTACTCGATAAGCTCCGCATCAACACCGGTCACATCATCAAGAAAGTGATGGGGCTGCTGTCGCACGAGCCCGGCATGGCGGACTGGGATCTGTAGACGCGGGAAACTCGGGGACACCATACTATTTATTTGCAGGTGTTTTGCCAATTGGTCCAAGCAGGTTATTGCGAGGTCATAGTACAATTCCCAGCGTCGTTAAACCACCATTCGCAAAATACCTGCAAATAAATAGTATGGTGTCCCCGAGTTTTAGTGCAGGAAGTGGCGCGTGTGCGTGAAGATCATCGCCACGTCGTTCTCGTCGCAGGCCTTGATCACATCCTCGTCCCGCATGGAGCCGCCCGGCTGGATGACACAAGAGACACCTTTGGGGATGAGCAGGTCCAGAGCGTCGGTGAAGGGGAAGAACGCGTCCGAAGCCACCGAGGCCCCCTTGAGCTCGCCCAGTGATTTCCCCAGGGCGAGGTTGGCGGCGTCCACCCGGCTCATCTGCCCGGCGCCGATGCCAACGGTGGCCAGGCCGCTGGCGATGACGATGGCATTGGAGCGCACGTGCTTGGCGACGCGCCAGGCGAAGAGAGCGTCGCCCCATTCATTCTCGGTGGGGTGGCGCTTGGTGACCACGTCCATGGTGTCGCGCTCGTTGACGCCCGAATCCTTGTCCTGCAACAGGATACCGCCGATGACGCGCTTGAAGTCCGGCTCCCCCGTGACCGTCTTGCGGCGTTCTTCATTGACCAGAATCCTGATCTTTGGCTTTTTGGTCAGAATCTCGACCGCCTCGGCCACGTAGCCGGGCGCGAACAGGACTTCCACGAACAGCTTCGAGAGCTGCTCGGCCAGTTCCTCGTCGACGATGCGGTTCAGCGCGATCACGGAGCCGAAGGCGCTCACCGGGTCGGCCGCCAGCGCCTTCTTGTAGGCGCGGCCGATATCCTCGGCCACCGCGGCGCCACAAGGGTTGTTATGCTTGACGATCACCGCCGCCGGCAGGGAGAATTCCCGCAGCAGCCGCCGCGCCGAATTCAGGTCGAGCAGGTTGTTGAAGCTGAGCTCGCCGCCGTGCAGCTGGGTCACGCGGGAAAGCAGGTGCCGCCGGGCGCCCACCTCGGCGTAGTAGGCCGCCCGCTGATGCGGGTTCTCGCCGTACTTGAGCGCCTGCACCTTCTCGAAATCCACCAGCATGAAGGGCGGGAAGTCGTCCACGCCCTCGCTGAACCAGTTGGCGATGACGGTGTCGTAGTGGGCGATGTTGTGAAAGGTCTGCGTGGCAAGGTCGCGGAGCGTCCCCGGGCTCAGCTGGTTGTCGTTGGCCTTCATCTCCTCGATGATCTCCGGGTAGCGCCGCGGGTCGGTGACCACCGCCACGCTCTTGAAGTTCTTGGCCGCCGCCCGCACCATGGTGGGGCCGCCGATGTCGATGTTCTCGATCACTTCTTCCTCGGTGACGCCGCGGGTGCCGGCCACTTCCTCAAAGGGATACAGATTCACAACCACCATGTCAATGGGATCGATGCCCTTTTCCTTCAGGGTCAGCATATGCTCGTGCTTGTCGCGCTCGGCCAGGAGGCCGGCATGGATATGGGGGTGCAGAGTCTTGACGCGCCCGTTGAGGATCTCGGGAAAGCCGGTGACCTCATCGACAGGAATGACCTTGATGCCCTTTTCCCGCAGGAACTTGGCGGTGCCTCCGGTGGAGATGATCTCGACTCCCATCGCCGCCAGTTCCGCGGCAAACTTGTCCAGCCCGATTTTGTTGGAGACCGAGATGAGTGCGCGTTTGACTTTCAATCTTTCCTCCCAGGTAGCGGCGGCAAATTAAATGCAAATCGGCGCGTCAGTCAATCAATACCTTGCGCGGGTTGCTCTCGTCGAAGCGTACCCGGCCGGCGGCTATCAGCTCGATGGCGCGCGGCAGGATCCGGTGCTCGACCTCGTGAATCCGCTCCCGCAGGCTTTCGACCGTGTCATTATATGCTATGTCAACAGCTTCTTGAAGAATGATAGGGCCGGTGTCGGTGCCCTCGTCGACGAAATGGACGGTGACCCCGGTGATCCAGGCCCCGTACGCCATGGTGTCCTCGATGGGGGTCCCGCCGGGAAAAGCGGGCAGCAGGGAAGGGTGCAGGTTGATCACCTTGTAGGGGAAACGGTCCAGGAAGACGGGCGTTACCACCCGCATGTAGCCGGCCAGCACCACCAGGTCGACGCCGTGGCGCTCCAGCTCCTCGGCCACGGCCCAGTCGTGCTCGCTGCGCTTGGGGCAATCCCGGGACTCGAGGACCGCTGTGGGGATACCTGCCTGCGCGGCCCGCTTAAGGCCGTAGGCGTCCGGCCTGTCGCTGAGGACGACGGCGACCTCGATGCCCTGCGGGCCCTGGTGCAGCTTGTCGATGATGCTCTGCAGGTTCGAGCCCGAACCGGAAATCAGCACGCCCAGGCGGAACGGCGCCGGATTCCCCATAACTAGCCCTCCTTGAAATCGACTTTATGCTCTCCGGTCACGACCTCGCCGATGACGGCGGCCCCCTCGACGGCCGGCAGCGCTTTTTCCGCGTCGGCGGCCGGCACCACCGCCACGTAGCCGATGCCCATGTTGAAGGTCCTGAGCATCTCGGACGTCTCGACGCCCCCCAGCTCCTGGAGCGCCTTGAAGACAGCCGGCGCCGGCCAGCTTGTCCGGTCGATGCGGACGCCCAGGCCCGCGGGGAGCGCCCGCGGCACGTTGTCCGGCAGCCCGCCGCCGGTGATGTGGGCCATCGCCCTAACGTCGCAGGTCTTCATCAGCACCGCCACCTCGCGGGCGTAGATCCGGGTCGGCTCCAGCAGGACGGGACCGGCGGGGCCGGCGCCGGGGAGCTCGTCCGTATAGGAAATTTTGTTGGCCTCGAGTATCTTCCTGACCAGCGAAAAGCCGTTGCTGTGGACGCCGCTCGACGGCAGCCCGATGACCGCGTCGCCGGCGCTCACGCGGCTGCCATCAATGATCGCCCCCCTCTCCACAACCCCGACCGCAAAGCCGGCCAAGTCGAAACGGCCTCCCTGGTAGAGGTCGGGCATCTCGGCCGTCTCGCCTCCCAGGAGGGCGCAGCCGGACCGGCGGCAGCCCTCGGCTACCCCTTCCACCAGCGCCGCGGCCCTGGCGGGGTCCAGTCTGCCGACGGCCAGATAATCGAGGAAGAAGAGCGGCCGGGCGCCGCAGGTGATGAGGTCGTTCACGGACATGGCCACCAGGTCGATGCCGACGGTGTCGTATCGGCCCATGGCCTTGGCGATGAGCACCTTGGTGCCGACGCCGTCGGTGGCGGAAACCAGCACCGGATTTTTCATGGGGGGAAGCTCGACCAGGCCGGCGAAACCGCCCAGTCCGCCGATGATTTTGAGGTCTCCCGTGGTGGAAGCGACGGCGGCGCGGATCCGCTCCACTACTTCAGCGCCGGCATCGATATTCACGCCGGCCCCGGCGTAGGTGAGGGGCTCTTTCCGCGACGGGTCTATATCACCGGCTCCTTTTCGGCCTGGCTGCCCTGAACCGGTTCCTGCTCGACCTGCTCGAAGCGGTGCTTGCTCATCTTGACGGCGTCGGGCACGTCCACCGGGTAGTCCCCGGTGAAGCAGGCGCGGCAAAACCGCTCCGCCGGCAGGTCCACCGCCCGCTGGAGCCCTCCCAGGGAGAGGTATCCCAGGGAAGTGGCGCCCACGTGCTCGCGGATCTCGTTCACCGACTTGGTGGAGGCGATCAGGAGGCTGCTGGTGGCGGTGTCGATGCCGTAAAAACAGGGATGGGTGATCGGCGGCGAGCTGACGCGCAGGTGAACCTCTTTAGCCCCGGCGTCGAAGAGCATGCGCACGATCTTGTTGGTGGTGTTGCCGCGGACGATGGAGTCGTCCACCACCACCAGCCGCTTGCCCTTGATGACTTCCTTGAGCGGGTTCAGCTTGATGCGGACACCGTGCTGGCGCAGGTCCTGGTCCGGCTGGATGAAAGTGCGGCCGATGTAGCGGTTCTTGATGAGGCCCTCGCCGTAAGGGATGCCGCTGGCGCGGGCGAAGCCGATGGCCGCGGGCGTGCCGGTGTCCGGCACGGGGATGACCATGTCGGCGTCGGCGGGAAACTCGCGGGCCAGCTCCTCGCCCATGCGGTTGCGAATGCGCGAGACCGTCCGGTCCTCGATGACCGAGTCCGGCCGCGCGAAGTAAATAAATTCAAAGATGCACAGCGCCTGCTTGTTGGCAGGCTCGACGATCTGGGTGACCTCGAGCCGGCCCGGCCGCAGCACCGCCATCTGGCCCGGCCCCACCTCCTGGACGAACTCGGCGCCGACGATGTCCAGGCCGCAGCTCTCCGAGGCCAGCATGTAGTTGCCGTCCTCCAGCCGGCCCACGCAAAGCGGCCGCACACCCCAGGGGTCGCGGAAGCCGATTACCAGGTCCTGCGAGAGCAGCACCACCGAGAAGGCGCCCTTGATCTTGGGAACGGTGGCCGCCACCGCGTCGCGGATGTCCTCGGCGGGGTGGGTGGCGATCAGCGCCGCCAGCAACTCGCTGTCGCTGGTGGAGTTGAGCTTGACGCCGGAAAGCTCCTCCCGCAGCTCGGCCGTATTGACAACGTTGCCGTTATGTCCAAGCGCCAGCGTGTGGCCGTTGCGGATGTGGCAGACCGGCTGCGAGTTGCGCCAGCGCGCCGAGCCGGTGGTGGAATAGCGCACGTGGCCGATGGCCGCCTGGCCGGAGAGGCTCCTGAGCGTCTCCTCCTTGAAGACATGCGAGACCAGGCCCATGTCCTTGAAGACCGTCAGGTGGCCGTTGTCGGAGACGGCGATACCGGCGCTCTCCTGGCCGCGGTGCTGCAGGGCGTAGAGCGTGAAGTAGGCCAGGCGGCTGACATCGCGCCCGGGGGCGCTGATGCCGACGATGCCACAGGCTTCTTCCGGCTTGTCGTGATCGAACTCGTTCATAGTCCCTTAACCCATTATCTCCGCCAGCGCGCCGCGCCAGGCCCGCGCCGCCTCTTCCACCGGCAGATTGATTCTCTCCTGACCGGCCGAGCTGATAACCAGCCGGTCGCCGCCGGCACGGCCGATGACCCGGACGGGCAGGTCCATCGCCAAGTGGGCGAAATGTTCCAGGTCCTTCTCCGCCACGGTCACCACGATCAGCCCCGGCGCCTCACCGAACAGCAGCAGGTCCGGCCGCTGATTCGATTCCAGGTCGACGGTGGCGCCCAGGCCGCCGGCAATGGCGGACTCCGCCAGGCAGCAGGCCAGGCCACCATCACTGACATCGTGCGCGCTCACAGCCAACTTCTCTAGAATAGCTTCTCTTACCAGCAATTGCAGCTTTTTTTCCATCTCCAGGTCTACGTCCGGGATGCGTCCCGCCGCCTCACCGTGCACCCGCAGCTGAAATTCGGACCCGTCCACGGCCGGCCGGGCGTCCCCCAGCAGCAGGATGGCGTCGCCTTCCTGCCCGAAACCGTGGGTTCCGATCAGCCGGGTGTCTTCTACCAGTCCCATCATGCCCACAACCGGGTTGGGGTAGACCGGCTGGCCGAAACTCTCGTTATAGAAACTGACGTTGCCGCCGGTGACCGGGGTCCCCAGCGCCTCGCAGGCCTCGGCCATCCCCTCGACCGCTTCCTTGAATTGGTAATAGATCTCGCCCTTCTCCGGGTTGCCGAAATTGAGGCAGTTGGTGATGGCCAGCGGCCGGGCCCCCACGCAGGAAAGGTTACGCGCGGCCTCGGCGACCACGGCGCGGGCGCCGCGGCGCGGGTCCAGGAAGCAGCGCCGGCCGTTGCCGTCCGTGGTCAGCGCCACGCCCCGCTGGTGACCCTTGATGCGCAGCACCGCGGCCTCGCCGCCGGGCCAGAGGGCGTTGTTGGTCTGGACCATGTGGTCGTACTGCCGGAAGACCCATTCCTTGGAGCAGATGTTGGGCGAGCCCAGCAGAATGGTCAAAACGTGGTTGAGATCGGCGGGTTCCGGATAATGGTCCTCGGCCAGGGGCTCGTCCACCTCGTGGGCCGGGCGCACCGGCTCCACCAGGTAGGTGGGGGCCTCGTCCACCAGGGCGCCCACGGGCATGTCGCCGATCATCTCATCTCCCTGGAAGATGCGCAGGCGCTGGGTGCCGGTGACGGCGCCGATGACGGTGGCGTCCAGATCCCACTTGGCGCAAACATCGAGGACTTCGGCCTCGTTCTCCGGGGTCACGCAGGCGAGCATCCGCTCCTGGGATTCGGAGATCATGATCTCGAAGGGCTCCATGCCCTGCTCCCGCAGGGGCACCCGGGAGATGTCCATGTCGATGCCGCTTTCGCCCTTGCTGGCCATCTCGCTGGAGGAGCTGGAGAGGCCGCCAGCGCCCAGGTCCTGCAGGCCGACCAGGAGGCCCTTGTCCCGCATCTCCAGGCAGGCCTCCAGAAGCTTCTTTTCCGTGAAGGGGTCGCCCACTTGGACGGTGGGGCGTTTCTCCTCGGCAGTCTCGTCGAACTCCGCCGACGCCAAAATGCTGGCGCCGCCGATGCCGTCGCGCCCGGTGGTGGAGCCGATCAGGATGATGCGGTTGCCGGCCCCCTTGGCCGAGGCTTTCAGGATCCCGTCATGCCGCACCATTCCCACGCACATGACGTTGATAAGGCAGTTGCCTTCGTAGGGGTCCTCGAAATGGATCTCGCCGGCGATGGTGGGGATGCCCATGCAGTTGCCATAGGCGGCGATGCCGGCCACGACCCCCTCGAGAAGGAATTTCTGGCGCGCCTTTTCCAGCGAGCCGAAATGGAGCGGGTCCAGGTTGGCGATGGGCCGGGCGCCCATGGCAAAGATGTCCCGGACGATGCCGCCGATGCCGGTGGCCGCGCCCTGAAATGGCTCGATGGCGGAAGGATGGTTGTGGCTCTCGATCTTCATGGCGATGGCCAGGCCGCCGCCGATGTCGATGATGCCGGCGTTCTCACCCGGGCCCTGCAGGATGCACTCGCCGTTGACGGGCAGCCCTTTGAGCAGACGCCGCGAGTGCTTGTAACCGCAGTGTTCGCTCCACATCAGCGAGAAGATGGCCAGCTCCACGTAATTGGGCTCGCGCCCCAGCCGCGCGCAGATATCGTCGTATTCGGCGGCCTTGAGGCCGAGGAGCTCGTAGGCGGGTTTCTGTGCCTGGCCGGCGCTCATCGGTCTTCCCTTTCCCGTTGACGGGCCGCCGGCGCGCTCATTGCCCGCCCCTTGCCGCCGCGGCCGCCACCAGGATCGACTCGAAGACGCCCCGCCCGCCGGCGCCGCCGACGACGGGGTCACAGACGCGCTCCGGGTGCGGCATGAGGCCGAACACGTTGCGTTCCTCGTTGCAGATGCCGGCGATGTTGCCCAGCGAGCCGTTGGGGTTGGCGCCGGCCGTCGTCTCGCCGCTCTCGTCGCAGTAGCGCACGACCACCTGGCCGTTTGCCTCCAGCTGGGCCAGACCGGCCGCATCGATGAAGTAGTTGCCCTCCATGTGGGCGATGGGAATCTTTATGACCTGCCCCGGCTCGTAGGCCGAGGTGAACGGCGTCTCCGCGTTCTCCACCCGCAGGTTCACCAGCTGGCAGACGAACTTGAGCCCCTCGTTCTGGTGCATGGCGCCGGGCAGCAGCCCCGCCTCCAGGAGGATCTGGAAGCCGTTGCAGATGCCGATCACCAGGCCGCCGGACTCGGCGAAGCGCCGGACGGCCTTCATGATGGGAGAGAAACGGGCGATGGCGCCGCAGCGCAGGTAGTCGCCATAAGAGAAGCCGCCGGGGAGGATGACGCAGTCCAGCTCACCCAGGCCGGTATCCTTGTGCCAGAGGTAGCGGGCCTCGGCCCCGGGGAAGCCCGAGACGGCGTCGTAGCTGTCGGCGTCGCAGTTGGAGCCGGGGAACACCACGACCCCAAAGCGGCTGGCCTCAAGTTCAGTCTGTGGATTAATGGACACAGGTCGCCTAGTCGGGCACCAGCTCGAAACGGAAATCTTCGATGATCGGGTTGGCCAGCAATTTCTGGCACATCGCGTCCACCTCGTCAGCGGCGCCCACGCCGGCGGGCAGGTCCAGCTCGATGTACTTGCCTACGCGTACGTTATGGACCCCCTCAAAACCAAGCGCCGGCAGCGACCGCTCGATGGTCACGCCCTGGGGGTCGAGAATGCCCTGCTTGGGAGTGATATAAACCTTGGCTTTCATGGCCTCCTCATCAGTGAGTGGAGTTAAAGATCAGGACTGCGTTCCCGGGTTCGCGCGGGTATTCAGCTTTCCACCCGGTTCAGCATTTCCTCGTAAGCCTCTTCCACGTCACCCATGTCGCGGCGGAAGCGGTCTTTGTCGAGCTTCTTTTTCGTGTCAGCATCCCAGAAACGGCAGGTGTCGGGGCTGATCTCGTCCCCGAGGACGATGTTGCCTGCCGCATCCTTGCCAAATTCCAGCTTGAAATCAACCAGGAGCACCTTGCGCTCGAGGAAGAATCTCGACAGCACCTCGTTGATGGCGAGCGCCAGGCGCTCGATTTCGGCGCGCTCCTCCGGGGGCACCAGCCCCAGCTCCTGGATGTGAGCGTCGGTGACCAGGGGGTCGCCCAGCGCGTCGTCCTTGAGGAAGAACTCAAGCATCGGCTTCTTCATCCTGGCGCCCTCCTCGAAGCCGAGCCGCTTGCAGATACTGCCGGCGGCGTAGTTCCTCACCACTACCTCGACCGGGTACATCTCCAGCTTCTTGCACAGGAGCGTGTCTTCGAAAATCTGATCCACCAGCTGGGTGGAGATGCCGTGCGCTTCCAGCAGCCGGAAGAGGATGGCGGAGATCTTCGCGTTGCGGACGCCCTTATGGGCGATCTGGCCCTTCTTCTGGCCATCGAAAGCGGTAGCGTCGTTCTTGAACTGCTGCGCCACCTGCTCCGGGTCCTCGGTGGCCCAGACGATCTTCGCTTTGCCTTCGTATAACTTTTGTGGCATCAATTCAGACTCCGTTGGCTCAATTTTCCCTGCAAAAAAATAGTATGGTGTCCCCGAGTTTTACCCCGCTTATCCATCGAGTGCCTCCAGGCGTTCGAAAACGACATGGATGTTCTCAAGGTAGCGGTTCGGGTCGAAGCAGCTTTCCAGCTCCGGTTCGGTGAGGGATGCCCTAACGGTCTCGTCTTGCAGCAACAGGTCTTTGAAACTGGTCTGGTCCCGCCAGGCCTTCATGGCGCTGGCCTGGACGATTCGGTAGGCCTCCTCCCGGGAGAGCCCCTTGTCAATTAATTTTAGCAGAACCGATTGGGAGAAGACTAACCCGTGGCTGGCCCAGAGATTGCGCAGCATGTTCTCGGGATAGACCATCAGGTTCTCCATCACATCTGCCCACTTGTAGAGCATATAGTCAAGCAAAATGGTGCTGTCCGGCAGGATCACCCGTTCCGCCGACGAGTGGGAGATGTCGCGCTCGTGCCAGAGGGCGTTGTTCTCCAGCGCCGCCAGCGCATTGGCGCGGATGATGCGCGCCTGGCCGCACATGCGCTCGCTGATGATGGGGTTGCGCTTGTGCGGCATGGCCGAGGAGCCTTTCTGCCCTTTCTTGAACGCTTCTTCCGCCTCCAGCACTTCGGTGCGCTGCAGGTGCCGCACTTCAGTGGCGAACTTCTCGATGGAGGAAGCGGTCACCGCCAGGGCGGTCATGAATTCGGCGTGCCGGTCGCGCTGCACCACCTGGGTCGAGGCCGGCGCCGGCGTCAGCCCCAATCGGTGGCAAACCTCTTCCTCGATATCCGGCGGGATCATGGCGTAAGTGCCGACGGCGCCGGAGATCTGCCCCACCGAAACCGTCTCGCGGGCGCGCTCCAGCCGCTCGATGTCACGGGCCGCCTCGAAGCACCAGACCGCCAGCTTGAGGCCGAAAGTGATGGGCTCGGCGTGGATGCCATGGCTGCGGCCGATCATGACGGTGTCCCGGTGCTCGAAAGCGCGCTTTTTCAGCACGCCCAGCAGGTGCCTGAGGTCGCGCAGCAGGATGTCGGACGCCTCGCGGAGCTGGAGCGCCAGCCCCGTGTCCAGCATGTCTGAAGAGGTCATGCCGTAATGGATGTACTTGGAGGCCTCGCCCACGTGCTCGCCCACATTGGTAAGGAAGGCGATGACGTCGTGGCGTGTCTCCTTCTCGATCTCGAGGACGCGGTCCACGTCGAAAGCCGCCTTCTCCTCGATCTCGGCGAGCGCTTCTTCCGGGATCAATCCGCGTTTGGCCCAGGATTTGCAGACGGCGATTTCCACCTTCAGCCAGGTGGCCATCCTGTGCTCGTCGGTCCAGACGGACGCGATCTCGGGGCGTGAGTATTTGGGGATCATACGCGCCCTATTATTTAACGAACCGGGGGGAGTTTCCACCCCCTTGATGATGGATGGGATGATAAGCAGCGGTGATGCGATCGCGGGCGTGAACGCGATGCGGTGAGCGGATGAACGCGATGCGGCTGCACGTACTGAAGCGATGCGGTGAGCGGGTAATCATGCGATCCGGGTATACCTGAAGGAGAATGACGCGCAAGGGGCCCAAAGGAGGAATGATGCCCACTGAAAAAGCCATGTTCGCCGCCGGCTGTTTCTGGGGCGTGGAGGCGGCTTTCCGCCAGATCGACGGGGTCGTGTCAGCTACCGTGGGCTATTCCGGCGGCGGCTACCCGAATCCCACCTATGAGGACGTCTCGAGCGGCCGCACCGGCCACGCCGAGTCCGTGCTGGTCGAGTACGATCCCGGCCGCGTCTCCTACGGCGAACTGCTGGACGCGTTCTGGAGAATGCACGACCCTGCCACGCTCAACCGGCAGGGACCCGACACCGGCTCGCAGTACCGCTCCGCCATCTTCTTCTTTTCCCCGGCACAGGAACACGCGGCCATGGCGTCTCGGGACCGGCTGGAGAAAAGCGGGCGCTTCCCGAACCCGGTCGTGACCGAGATCAGGCCCGCGGGAGACTTCTACCGCGCCGAGGAATATCACCAGCGGTACTTAGAAAAGCACGGCCGGCTCAGCTGCGGCTAGCAAATTGGCGGCTCGCCGGCGGTGGAAGGCCCGCCGTCCGACGGCCACGCGAGGCTCACTGCCAACCGCCTTCCGGCCCCGGCTATCGCTTCCGTTTGCGGCCGGTCATCTGGTCCAGCGCCGCCAGCAGCTCTTCCGGCCGCTGGGAGCCGATCAGCAGCTGCTTTTCCACCGCCAGCTCCAGCTGAACGCCCTGGTTGCCGCTAGCGTTGTAGGCCCAGCCGAAGCGGGGCGACCACCGCACCCCCCAGCCGCCGTACTCCTTAAGCGGCCTGTAGGTGCGCACATAATAGTCATCGATGTCGTGGGGGGATAGGGTCTTGGTGATGTGGGGGAAGAACCGGACGGTGAGCCGGCCGCCGTCGACCTCGGTTTCCAGCCGTACGGCGAAGAAGAACAAAGGGAGGAACAGGCCGAAAAACAGCCATACGAGCCAAGCCCCCCAGTTTGACATGGGGTTGTCGCCCACGGGCTTGCCCAGGAGAACCTGGGCGATGAAGGCGTACCAGGCAAACGTGAAGGGAACAGCCAGCAGGACGACCAGCCACCATTGACGCGGATACTGGATCTCCTGGAAGATGACGTCCGTGCGGCCGTTCGCCATGGTTCTAGATCACCGCCAGTATCCTCCCGGCCATGAGGGCCGCGTTCTTGGCTCCGTTGATCGCCATGCAGGCGACCGGCACCCCCGGGGGCATCTGCACGATGGAGAGGAGCGAATCGAGGCCGCCCAGGTCCCTGGTCTGGATCGGCACGCCGATGACCGGCAGCTGCGTGAGCGAGGCGACGACGCCGGGGAGGGCGGCCGCCTTGCCGGCGCCGGCGATGATGACCTTGAGGCCGCGGCCGGCCGCCGTCTCCGCATACTCAGCCAGCTTCTTGGGGTCGCGATGGGCGCTGATGACGTTGAGCTCGTAAGGAATCTCCAGACGGTCCAGCTCGTCGCAGGCGGCCTGCATCACCTCGCGGTTGGACTCGCTGCCCATCACCACCCCCACCAGGACTTCATCCATGGCGACTTCCTCCAGCTGCGGTTCCAGCTCTTCCAAGGTGTCCGTCATCTTTTCCTCCCGGTCTTTGGCTTCCCCGCTCTTTCGAAAATCTCTGGCCTAAGCTTCGCAGCCTAAGCTTCGCCCCGCGCCGGCTCCTCGGCGATGTCGCGCCGCAGTTGCATGCCTTCGAAACGCACCTTGTCGGCTGCCGTATACGCTTTCCGGCGCGCTTCCGTGAACGTCGGCGCCAGGGCGCTGATGGCCAGCACCCGGCCGCCGGCGGTGACGAGCCTGCCCTCTTCCTCAGCGGTGCCGGCGTGAAACACTTCCACACCCTCCAGCTGGCCGTCCGCGTCCAGCCCCTCGATCACGTCCCCCTTGCTGGAGGAGAGCGGGTAGCCGGCAGAAGCCAGGATCACGGTGACGGCGCGGTCCTCCTTCCAGCGCAGCTGCTGCCGGTCCAGGGCGCCGCTGGCGCAGGCGAGCATCAGCTCCACCAGGTCGCTGTCCAGCCGCGGCAGGATGGCCTGGGTCTCGGGGTCGCCGAAGCGGACGTTGAACTCCAGCACCTTGGGGCCGTCGCCGGTCAGCATGAGGCCGGCGTAGAGCACGCCCCTGAACTCAATGCCGCGGCGTGCGAGTTCCTCGATCACCGGACGGTGGATGTTCTCGACGATCTCTTCCACGAACGGGCCGGGCACCCGCGGCACCGGGCTGTAGCAGCCCATCCCGCCCGTGTTGGGGCCGCGGTCGCCGTCGAAGATGCGCTTGTAGTCCTGGGCCGGCTCCAGGGGGACGACCGTCTCGCCGTCGCAGAGGGCCAGCACCGAGCACTCGTTGCCCACCAGGCATTCCTCCACCAGCACCTCGAGCCCGGCGTCGCCGAAGCTGCGGTCCAGGAAGCACTGCCTGAGGGCGTCCTCGGCCTCAGCCATGGCATTGGCGATGATGACGCCCTTGCCGGCGGCCAGACCGTCGGCCTTGACAACTACCGGAAATGAGGTGGTGGAAAGGTGCGCCATGGCGGCTTCATACTCCACAAAACGGGCAAAGCCGGCGGTGGCCACGCCGGCGGCCTCCATGATCTCCTTGGCGAAGCCCTTGCTGCCCTCCAGCATGGCCGCCTCCCTCCCGGGACCGAAGACCTTGAAGCCCGCCTCGGCGAGAGTGCCGGCCAGGCCGGCGCATAGAGGCGCCTCCGGGCCGATGACCACCAGCCCGGGCTCGATCTCGCGGGCCAGGGCGGTGATGCCGGCGATGTCGGTATCGGCAACCGGGTGGCAGACCGCCTGCCTGGAGATGCCGGCGTTGCCGGGAGCGCAGTGCACCTCGGACACCAGGCTGCTGGCCGCAGCCTTTCTGACGATGGCGTGCTCCCTGCCGCCGGAGCCTACAACCAGGACACGCACGTGCTACCTCCCGGGAAGTGTTGACTTGCTCCGCGCTATTCTATCCTGCCGCGGAAGCCGGCTCAAGAACACTGGGGTTTTGGAGGCGGCCGGCCTTTGTCGCCGCGGGCGGACTTGTCTTTTTCGGGCGCGGCCTGTGCGGGTGGGTGGACTCATCTTCCGGGGGCGCCGCCTGCGCAAATAATGGACTCGTCTTTTTGGGGCGCCGCCTGTGCGGGTAATATATACTGGCTCCGAACCGGAAACTCGGAAAGGTTGACATGAAACTCGGCATCATCGGGCTGCCCAATTCCGGCAAGACCTCCCTGTTTGACGCCCTCACCCGGCAGCAGATCGAGACACCCGCCTATCCGGGACAAATTGGCGAGGAAACCCACGTGGGGGTCATCAAGGTGCCCGACGGGCGCATCGACCGCCTCAGTGAGATTTTCAGGCCAAAGAAGACCACTTACGCGGACGTCACCTGCATGGACATCACCGGCGCTGCCCGCGGCATCTCCTCCGGCAGGCAGAAGGCCGCCGTCATGAGCGAGGTCTGGGATGTGGACGCCCTCATCCATGTGGTGCGCGCCTTCGAAGACCCGGCGGTCGTCCATCCCGACGGGGAGATCGACCCGGCCGGCGACGCCGCCGCCCTGGAGCTGGAACTCATCTTCAGCGACCTGGAGCTGGTAGAAACACGCCTCGAGCGGATCGCCAATGACATGAAAAAGGGCGTCGGCAAGCATCTGGAGAGCGAGCAGGCGGTGCTGGAGAAATGCCGGGCGCTGCTGGATGAAGAGAAGCCGCTCCGGAACCTCCAGCTGAGCGACGAGGAAAAAGCCCTGGTCGGTTCCCTCCAGTTCGCCTCCATCAAGCCGGAACTGGTGGTGCTCAACGTGGGCGAGGACGAGATCGGCAGTGACAGGACCGCGGAGATTATCAGCGGTCTCAACGATTTCTACCAGGGGAAGGAAGCCCAGGTGCTGCCGCTCTCGGCCAGGATCGAGATGGAGCTTTCGCAGCTGCCGCCGGAGGAGGCAGAGATGTTCCTCGCCGACCTGGGCATCGGGGAGCCGGCCATGAACCGGGTGATTCGCGAGGCTTACACACTGCTGGGCCTGATCTCGTTCCTGACCGCGGGCGCCGACGAGGTGCGCGCCTGGACCATCCGCCGCGGCACCCCGGCGGTGAAGGCGGCGGGCAAGATCCATTCCGATATCGAGCGCGGCTTCATCCGGGCCGAGGTGATCGCCTACGACGATTTTATCGCCGCCGGCGACATGGCGAGGGCCAAGGAGCTGGGAACCCTGAGGCTGGAGGGGAAGGATTACCTGGTCCAGGACGGGGACATCATCAACTTCCGGTTCAACGTCTGAGCGTCGGGAAGTCTGAGCGTCAGGGACGCACGTCCATCCGGAACTGTTAACACGGGAAACAACAGGGCATGCATGCCGTCATTCCTGCTTCACCTTGATAAGCAGCGAAGGAATGATTGCCAGCGCCGCCAGAAGCGCCGCCACCAGGAAAAAGCGGTGAAGCACGACCAGAATCGCCTCCAGGCTTCGCCGCTCCGCCTCTGATTCCAGCTGCTGCCAGTTCAGCAGGGGCAGATTCTCGATCCTGAGGATGTTCTCAAACGTATAGATCCCCCAGCCGCTGAGCGCCGCCAGACCCACCATCATTCCTGTGGTATTGGAAACGATGTGGATGGAGGAGCCCAGCGCCAACCTCGCCTTGGACACCGATGCCAGCACCGCAGCCATCAACGCCGGGCTCTCCAGGCCGAGGCCAAAGCCGACCATGGCCAGATCACGGGTGACGACGAGATCGGTTACGTCCTGGGGCCAGCGGCTCACCAGGAACAGGCCCAGGGCCAGCATCCCGAAACCCGCCGCCGCCGTAACCCTGTGCCCGATCCGGTTAGTCACCAGGCCGCCGACGAGAGCGCCGACGGGAATCATCACCGTCATGCGTATCACCATCAGACCGCCTTCGATCGGCGTCGCGGCGCGGGTAACATAGGCAAACATGGGCACCTGTACCAGGGCCGTGATTCTGGCTACGCCCTCGAGCAGGTTCGCCAGATTCGCGGACGAAAATGTCACGTTCCTGAACATGCTCAGGCGGATGATCGGATGCTCCTGCCTTTGCTCCACCCGGATGAACGCGACCAGCACGGCGGCGCCGGCCGCCAGCATCGGAATCACGAAATGGTACCAGCCGTAGGTCCGCTGCCCGGAGAGCCCCGCAGTGACAAGGGTGAGGAAGATCGCCAGCAGCACGGCTCCCCGGTAATCAACATGGACGTCGCGGCGGGGCCACCGGGGAACCAGCAGCCAGACCACCACCATGACCGCCAGACAGAGGGGAACATTGATCCAGAAGATGCCCCGCCAGCCGACCGGCTGGGCCATGAAAGCGCCATAGAAGGGACCCAGGGCGCCTCCGGCTTCGTAGACCAGCACCAGGAAGCCGAGCGCCATCGCGTGCTGCCGCCGGTCAAAGCTGTAACCGAGGATGCCCATGGTGATGGGGATCAGAGCGCCGCCGCCCACCGCCTGCAAGGCGCGCAGCGCGGCCAGCCACTGGATGCTCGGCGCCAGGGTGCACAGGACCGAACCGGTGATAAAGATAAGGATGGAAACGTTGAAGACACGCCGGTGGCCGAAAAGGTCGGCGACCCGCCCCATCACCGGCATGACCACCGTGTAACCCACCAGGTAGGCGGTGACGATCCAGCCGGCGCGCTCGACAGCGGTGGGCGAGAAAGCGCCTTCGTAATCCTTGATGATCGTGGGCAGGAGCGCCGATACCGCGGTGCCATCCAGGGTGGAGAGAAATATCCCGAAGCAGAGAACTGCCAGCGCCGCCCAGGCGCTTCTCGTGCCGATTGTCCTGCCTGAGACATCCTGCATGCCTTCACCCGCAGGATGCTCGCTCACCCCCAAGTTGCCGTCTCCCCGTATCTGTGCCTCCCGTGGATTGCGGTACCCGGCCGCACTAGACCTCTACGATTTGATCCCTTCCCGGCCCCACGCTGACGATCTTGACCGGCACGCCGGCCTCCTCGGCGATCAGGTCGAGGTAATCGCGGGCTTCCTGGGGCAGGTCGGCAAGCTTGCGGGCCCCGGTGATGTCTTCCTTCCAGCCCGGCAGGTTCTGATAGACGGGCTGGCAGTGATAGAAGATCGATTGATGCGGGGGAAAATCGATGTAGTTCTCGTGCGCCCCGTCATGCTCGTACTCATACATCGAGCAGACGTTGAGCTGGTCCAGCCCCGAGAGCACGTCCAGCTTGGTGATGGCCAGGCCGGTGATGCCGCTCAGGCGGACGGCGTACTTGAGGATGACCAGGTCCAGCCAGCCGCAGCGGCGCCGGCGGCCGGTGGTGGTGCCGTATTCCACGCCGGTCTTCACGAAATGATCGCCGAGCTCACCCGAAAGCTCGGTGGGAAACGGGCCTTCGCCCACACGGGTGGTATACGCCTTGCACACGCCGATCACCTCTTCGATGCGCGTCGGCCCCACCCCGGCGCCCACGCAGGCCGCGCCGGCGATGGGGTTGGAGGAAGTGACGAAGGGGTAGGTGCCGTGGTCGATATCCAGCAGCGTGCCCTGGGCGCCCTCGAACAGCACCTGCTCACCACGTTTGAGCGCTTTGTCAATGAGAAGCGACGTGTCGGCGATGTACGGCGAGAGCTCGTCCGCAAAGCGGGCATACTGCTCCATCACCTCGAAGGGGTCCACGCCGGGGCTGTTGTAGACCTTTTCCAGCAGATCGTTCTTGAGCCCGATGGCGGTGTCCAGCTTCTGCCGGAGGATCTTCTTGTCCAGCAGGTCCTGCACCCGGATGCCGATGCGGGCCGCCTTGTCGGTGTAGCAGGGACCGATGCCGCGCTTGGTGGTGCCGATCTTGCGGCGCCCCAGCGTCGTCTCGATCGCCGCGTCCAGGAGGATGTGGTAGGGCATGATCAGGTGGGCGTTGCCGGACAGGCGCAGGTTCTCACAGGAATAGCCGCGCGCCTTGAGGGAGTCGATCTCCTCGCAGAGCACCCGCGGATCGACGACGACGCCGTTGCCGATCACGGCCGTCACCTGCGGGTAGAGGATGCCGGAGGGAACCAGGTGGAACTTGAATTCCCCTTCCTCGGTCACGATCGTATGGCCGGCGTTGTTGCCGCCCTGGAAACGGACCACCATCCGGCTCTTCTCGGCCAGGTTGTCGATGACCCGCCCCTTGCCCTCGTCGCCCCACTGGGTTCCCACTACAACTGTCGCTGGCATGATTCTCCTGATCAGGATGGTGCGCCCGCGGCCCGCGCCGGTGCGCCGCCCGCCCGGGCCGCCCCATCGCTTGCATCTGGCTTTTCACACAAGAAACGCCCCTGCGGGCGCTCCTCACCATACCACGCCCTGTGCCTCCCTTGCAGGGGCGCGGCGTTCCTATTGTACTACTTATGG
>JAJYIN010000180.1 GCA_021790075.1 Actinomycetes bacterium
CCGGATGGCGGCGCTGCCGAAGGGCAGTCCATGCTCCTTGCTGAGCAAGCTCAGCCGTGGTACCAGCCGGCGCCTGGCCTTGCGGGCAGTCCAGCGCCGCAGGGCTCCGGCGCCCAGTTCGGAATCGCCGGGATCGCCGGATACAACCAGGCAGCCCGACGCGTGTTCGCGCGCGGCCGCCCGCCCAGGCCCGTTGGGACGGTATTCCACCGGCCACTGCTCGGCGACTGCGGCCAGGTCGATGTGGTCAGGAAGAGTTTGGGGGGCGCGGCTGCGCCAGGCGCTTTGCTGCCGGGCCATGCTGAGTTTCGCTTTCTCGATCCAGGCGTGCTCGCGCCTGACGAGGGAGGGTATGCGGGAAAGGTCGGCGCCGCGCGGTACGACCACCACCAGCTCGCCTTCCAGGGTGACCTTCAAGCGGACATATTTCGCCCGCGGGCTTTCACGGATGGTGTAGGCGTGCATGTTGCCAAGAGGATAGCAAGCAGGCGCAAGAAATCAAAACGGGCGGGCGCCCGGGGGAAAGAGGGCTATTCTGCCTCTTCCTTTTTCTCCTCTGTTTGGGCTGGCTCCTCAGAGGGGGCTTCTTCTTTCGCAGCCTCAGCGGCAGGAGCCTCCTCCTCAGCGGCTTCAGGCTCGGCAGCCGGAGCCTCCTCAGCGGCTTCTGGCTCGGCGGCCGGAGCCTCCTCAGCGGCTTCTGGCTCGGCGGCCGGCGCTTCCTCTGCAGCTTCGGCCGCTTCCTTAGCCGCGGGAGCCGCCGCAGCCTCGGCCTTGGCGGCTTCGGCTTCCGCCTCGGCGCGGGCAGCCTGGCGCTTTTTGGCTTCGGCTTTCTTGGTTGCGCGGGCTTCCAGCCTCTCGGAGCGCCCTTCAGACTTGCTCTTGCCGGAAGTGGCCTCTTTGGTGGCGGGACCGGCAGCCTTGCTAACGCCTTCCGGCATCTGGATGGTGTGGTAGACCTGCGACTTCTTGCGGGCGGCGGCGTTGGCGTGCAGCACGCCGCGGCTGGCGGCCTTGTCGATGACCGAGACGAGCTCTAGCCCCAGCTGGCCGGCGCGCTCCTTGTCTTCCTCCGCCGCCACCGACAGGGACTTGAACATGGTCTTGATCCGGGACTTGTATCTCAGGTTTTCCAGGCGTTCGCGCCTGGCGATCTTTACCCGTTTACGCTGCTGTTTAATGTTGGCCAATCAGTACTCCCGCAGAAATCGAGTTATAAGCACGCAAGGGCGAATAATAACACAAAGAAAGCATGGAAAAAAGCCATACGAGGCAGGATTACAGCCCCGAACGATGAAGTCATAATCCCATGAACCAGCAGCAGCCCTACGAATTTTCCAAATTCTGGGATTACCTGGCCCGCAAGCTCAGGCTGGGCCCGGAGGGACAGCAGCCGGGCAATGTCAGGCCGCTGCGCAAACGCAGCCGGAAGCGGCGCTGGATCCTGGCCGGCGTCGCCGCCTTCATCATCATCATCCTTATTTTTCTGGGGCGGGCCATCTACCTTTACACGGAGTGGCTCTGGTTTGGCGAAGTCGGCTATACCGGCGTCTTCTGGAAGAGCCTGCTGACCAAGGTCAGCTTGGGCCTGGGAGCCGGCGCCGTCTTTTATGTATTTGTCTACGGCAATATCCTGATCGCGCGGCGCATGTCACCCAAATACAAGTTCGGCCCCGGCGCCGAGATCACGGAGCGGATGCCGGTCCCCAGCCGGTGGCTGAACTGGCTGATCCCGCTGGCCCTGATCGTTCCCACCCTGATCGTGATCGGGGCCGCCGGCAGCGGCTGGCTCGACCTGCTCAGGTTCCTCGACCGGGCGCCGTTCGGCCTCAGCGACCCCGTGTTTGACCACGACGCCGGCTTCTACGTGTTCGCGCTGCCTTTCCTCAAGCTGATACAGAGCTTTGCCTGGTGGACCCTCATCTTCGCTTTCCTGACGACGACGGCCATGCACTTTTTCGATTACGCCATCAACTGGGAGAAGGACCGCCTCACTTTTGCGCCTCATGTCAAAGCGCACCTGTCGGTGCTCCTGGGCCTGATCATGTTCACCTACGGTTTCGGCTATCTGCTGAAGGGATATTCGCTGATGTATTCCTCCCGCGGGGTGGTCTTTGGCGCCAGCTACACCGACGTGCACGCCGAGCTGCCGGTGATCCGCTTCATCTTCGGAGTCGCCCTGCTGGCCGGGCTGCTGTTCCTTATCAACATCCATTTCAAAGGATGGAAACTGCCGGTAGCGGCCATCGTCATCATCATCCTCACGGTCATCCTGGCAGGGAATGTCTATCCGTTCATCGTGCAGCAGTATGAGGTTTCCCCCAACGAGCTGGCCAAGGAACAGCCGTACATCCAGCACAACATCGATTTCACCCGCACCGCTTTTGACCTGAACGGCATCGTCGAACAGCCTTTCGCCGCCACGGACAACCTCACCGCCGCCGACATTCAGGCCAACTCGGCGACCATCAACAACATCCGCCTGTGGAAGCCGGACGTCCTGGGCCAGACCTACAACCAGATCCAGTTCATCCGGCCGTACTACAAGTTTGAGGATGTGGACGTGGACCGCTACATGATTGGCGGCAAGGAACAGCAGGTGATGCTGTCGGGACGGGAGCTGGTGACCAGCCAGCTGCCACAGCAGGCCCAGACCTGGCAGAACCAGCACCTGGTCTACACGCACGGCTACGGGATCGTGATGAGCCCGGTGGCCCAGGTGACTCCGGAGGGGCTGCCGCAGATGCTGATCGGAGACATCCCGCCCACGACGGCCTTTCCTGAGCTTGCCGTGCAGAATCCGGCCATTTATTTCGGGGAAAGCAACAGCGACTACGTCGTGGTGGACAGCAACACCCAGGAATTCGACTACCCCAAGGGAGACCAGAACGTCTACACGAACTACGCCGGCAGCGCCGGCATCGATGTTTCCAGCCCGCTGCACCGCCTGGCCTTCAGCTGGCGCTTTGCCAGCCTCAAGCTGCTGGTGAGCGACGCCATCGAGAACCAGACCAAAATTCTCATCCACCGCCAGATCCGTGACCGGATAACCGATATAGCGCCGTTTCTGCAATATGACAACGATCCCTACCTGGTGCTTGCCGGCGGGCGGCTTTACTGGATCCAGGATGCTTACACAACCTCCACTAATTTTCCATATTCGCAACCGGCGCCGGACGGCTACAACTACATCCGCAACTCGGTCAAGGTTGTCGTGGACGCCTACAATGGCAATGTCACCTTCTACGCCGTGGACGACTCTGACCCCATACTCAAGACCTACCGCAACATCTTCCCGGGCCTGTTCACCGATGGCGACCGGATGCCGCCGGAGCTGGTGCCGCACCTGCGTTATCCCGAGGACATCTTCAAGGCCCAGGCGACCATGTACGCCACCTACCACATGACCGATCCCCAGGTCTTCTACAACAAGGAAGACCAGTGGAGCATTCCCAAGCTGGGGCCTCAGGGTGAGACGATGGATCCGTATTATGTGATCATGAGCCTGCCCGGCTCGCCGCGGGAGGAGTTCATCCTGCTAATGCCGTTCAGCCCCAACAACAAGGACAACATGATCTCCCTGATGGCCGCCAAGATGGACCCCGGCGTTTACGGCCAGCAGGTCGTCTTCAAGTTTCCCAAGGACAAGTCTGTCTTCGGTCCCCAGCAGATCATGGCGCGTTTCAACCAGGACCCGACCATTTCTCAGCAGCTGACGCTCTGGAACCAGAGCGGCAGCCAGGTGATCTACGGGAACCTGCTGGTGGTGCCTATCAACCAGTCAATCCTCTACGTAGAGCCGCTTTACCTGCAGGCCTCCAGCGGCAAGATTCCCGAGCTCAAACGGGTGCTGGTGGCATACGGCAGCGCCAGCGGCGGCAAAGTGGTAATGGACGTCGACCTGGCTTCGGCGCTCCGGCAGATTTTCAACGTCAGCATCGGCGGCCAGCAGCCGCCGTCCGGCACGCCGCCGGCGCCGCCGCCGGCGGCGACAGATATAAGCAGCCTCATCAAGGCGGCTGTGCAGCATTACAATAATGCCGTCAACGCCCAGAAACAGGGCGACTGGGCCACCTACGGCAGCGAGCTCAAGGCGCTGCAGGATACCCTGAACCAGATGCAAAAGGCCACGGGAGCACCGCCGGCGGGGCAG
>JAJYIN010000181.1 GCA_021790075.1 Actinomycetes bacterium
GTGTTTTTTCCTTTGCAGGGTCGCCTGGGCCAGCCCGGCGGTTTCGGGCCCGGTCTTCCCCGCCCAGGCGACGAGCCTCTCGGGCGCCCATTTTTGGCGGCAGCGGTGGGCCGGGGGCCGGTGCTCGTCTTTGGTGGTGTAGCCGCCTTTTACAAAGCTGCGCCGGTGCGAGGTGATCCTTTTGCCATTTCCCAGCACCTCTACCACCCCGGCGGTCAGCCTAATGTCGAGCTGGCGGCCGATCAGCTGGTAAGGGACGCTGTAGAAGTGGCGCTCCACCTCGATGTGATGGTCGATGTTAACCCTGGCCTTTTTAAAGATGGCAAACTCGTAGGGACGTACCGGCAGCGGCCCAAGCGCCGGTTTTTCCAGGTTTTCAAAGACTAAGGCCCGGGAGCCCTCAAGTTTGGCGAACGGTTTTTGGTTGAGCTTTTCAAGCAACGGCCGGATGGCCCGGCCCAGCTCGGCGATGCTAAAGAACGTATGATCTCTTAAAGGTGCCAGGATCTGGCGCTCGACGATCTGCACCGCCGCCTCCACCTTGGCCTTGTCGCGGGGTTTTCTTACCCGGGCCGGGATTACGGCAATACCGTAGTGGGCCGCCATCTCGGCGTAGGTGGGATTTAGATCGGGCTCGTAGCGGCAGGATTTGCTCACGCCGGTCTTTAGGTTGTCGGGGACGGTGATCTGGGGCACGCCCCCGAAGAACTCAAATGCCTGGGTGTGGCAGCAAATCCAGTTATCCAGCTCCTGGGACCAGACGGCGCAGGCGTAGGTATAGCTGCTGGCTCCCAGCACCGCCAGGAATATCTGGGCCGGCCTGATCTGGCCGGTGTGTCTGTCGACGATGGGCACCGTCTGGCCGGCAAAATCCACAAACATCTTCTCGCCGGCCTTGTGCACCTGCCGCATGCTTGGGTTTAGCTTGGACTTAAAACCCCGGTACAGGCAGCAGAAATGGCTGTATTTATAGCCGCCCGGATTCTCGGCGATGTACTCTTCCCAAAGGAGCGCCAGGGTGACACTCTTTTTCTTAAGCTCCGTGTGGACGTAGCCAAAATCCGGCAGCAGGCTTTGTCCCTTGGGTTTTTGCTCTGCCCGAAAGAGCAGCTTCTCCAGGGTGGAATCGTCCATCTGATCCGGCAGCGGCCAGCTTAAGCCGGCGGCGTCGGCTCTTTTTAGGTATT
Organism: Actinomycetes bacterium; assembly: GCA_021790075.1. Lineage (GTDB taxonomy): Bacteria > Actinomycetota > Thermoleophilia > BMS3ABIN01 > BMS3ABIN01 > JAJYIN01. The sequence goes on from JAJYIN010000181.1 coordinate 1,188, forward strand.
CGGCGACCGTGCTTCTGGCTGTACCGGCGCTGGCTGCGATCTGGCGGCCGGTGAGCCCCAGGCTTCTTAGTCTCAGTACTTCCTTTATCTTTCTCATAGACAACCTCTTTCTTGCCAACTCTTCTCCTTTCGATCGTCAGATCTACTTGGAGAAGATTTAACAGCTTAAGGTTGCCTGGCGCCGCTTATTGCCGTCGGAAAGCTACGAGGCTTTCGTTACGACCCATCCCGGCCACCATTTACGAAAACCGGTCAAAAAGTGGCCGGATAAAATCGTAATCGGTGGCCGGAATGGGGCGGAATACCCAACTAGTTAAAAGACAGAATCAAATTCCATGATAGAGCGCGTTGGTCATGCAATTTTCTGCCTAACGCCGTGATAGTGCCATTGCGAATTCCAAGCAGGATTGAGCGCTATTAGAGATACTGTATCCGGAATTCGCCCCTTCGATGCTACAATGAAGACCATGAAAAACCGTGACAAACAGTATGAAAAGCCTGTTCAATGGCGGTGCTTTGAACCTGACACACGCACCGCGTGATTGTTGATATCGCAGTATGGCCCCCCAATTTCGCAAGGGGATGACTCGACCTCCAGGGTCGAATGCACGATTCCGAAGTCTTGGGAGAGCATTTCCCTTAAGTCGTTCATGATCCTGTTGCTTTCACTGACCTTTATATCTTCCACCAGCACGTGGGCGCTCAGAGCATACAACTCCGAACCAATGGTCCAGACATGAATATCGTGGACGTCAAGGACGCCGTCCTCGGCCTTCATTTCAGCAACGACGCGGTTTACATCCACTGCGCGCGGCGCCTCCTCCAGGAAGATTTCGAGAGTTTCCTCAATGATCTTCCAGGCGCCCCACAAGATAGCAAGCCCAAGGATGACGCTCACCAGGGGATCGACCGGATACCAGCCAGTGGCAATGATAATCAGGCCGGCAATTACCACCGCGGCTGAGGTGGCGGCATCGCCCAAAAGATGAAGCATTGCGCTGCGAATGTTCAAGTCTCGCGAGCCCTGGCTTCTCAGGATTGCGACCACGGCAAGGTTGGCAACCAGTGCCATCCCGGCGGTGACCATGACCAGCGCGCCGCCAACAGGCTGCGGACTCATGAAGCGCTGGTAAGCCTCGTAAAAAATCCAGGCAGTGACCAGGACCATGACCAGGGAATTGATAAGCGCGGTGAGGATGCCCGTGCGGTGATAACCGAAAGTCTTGACGGGGGTGGGTGGCTTTTTTGCCTGGGCGAAAGCGAACCAGACAATGGCCAGGGCGGCGATGTCAGTGAAGTTATGTACCGCGTCGCTCAACAGGCCCAGGCTGTTTGCCAGCAGGCCGATGACAACCTCCGCGGCCACGATAATCATGTTTAAAGCGATGCCGATTATGAGCCCGCGCGTCATGCCCTGCCCCTGGGCTGGCTGCATCAAGTCATGATTGTGGCTATCCGCCTTCATCTTCTCTTGCTTCCTCAATAGCCTCAAACCCCTCCTTGATTACCAGGGGCAGCATGGCAAGCGCCGCCACGGGGTCCGCCCACGACCAGCCCAACAATGCGTTCAAGGCAAGACCTGCGAGCAGCACGAGGGAAAGGTATGAGCAAAGCCAGGTTTCCATCGCATCGGATGCCAGGGCTTTGCTGCCCAGCGCCCGCGCCGTTGCTTTTTTAAATATGGCCAGGGCCGGCATGATTAACAGGGAAAGGATGGCAACGACAATACCCAAAATGCTCTCCTGGGCCTGCTTGCCCGAGGCCAGGTTATATATGGTTTCCGTAAGGATGTAGGCAGCCAGGGCAAAAAAAGTGAGTCCGACGACAAGCAAGGCTTTTCGCTCCACGGCTGAATGATCGTCTTCCGAGAAGCTCTCACCTGTGCGGAGTTCTTTTTTAAGCCGCCAGAGAAGAGCCGCGGCGGCCGTGACCTCGATGATGCTGTCCAGCCCAAATCCAACGAGGGCGATGCTGCCGGCGGCGATACCCGCGCCGACAGCGACTCCGGCCTCAATGATGTTGTACCCGACCGTGAAATATTCGAGCCGGACGGCGCGTATGAGATAGAAAGTGTTTTTGATCTTGCGACCATGATTTATTGCCATCCTAGCGGTTCCTCTTATTACTGGATGAGTGTGGAGCTTGCGAGTGGCTGAGATGATCAAGGCCCTGGATGAACAGCTTCAGCACATGCTCGTCGTCCAGGGAATAAAAGGCGATCCTTCCTTCCTTGCGGTACTTGACCAGCTGTGCCATTCGCATGATCCGAAGCTGGTGAGAAACAGCGGATACAGTCATGGACAGTACTGACGCGATATCGCAGACACAAAGCTCGCGATCTGCCAGGATGGAGATGATGCGAAGGCGCGTGGGATCGGACATCACCTGAAAGATGCGGGAGAGATCGGCAGCGGCCAGGCTGTCCATGGCACTTTTCTTGGCCTGTTCTACTGCTTCGGAGTGAATGCAGGCCACATCGCAGACATCGGATTTGTGAATATTTGAGCGCATATTCAATTATTATATCATCTGTTTCCTTTGTCAAGAATAAGGAAAGGAATTAACCGTAGATGAGGGACGGGGAATTATTTCCAGAATTACGGGATCTTCTTCGCAAGGAGCATTCAAAAGCTCGGCAAAGGCCATCCGCAATAGAATTTGAAACAATGGAAAGCGGGAGAGCCGTCAGCGCAGCCCTCCCGCTTCTCAACCTGGCGCTCTATCTGAAGCTCGTGACTATTTCTACGGAGCCGGAGGTGGCGGCGGAACTGTGACGCTGCACTGCCACCGCGGACAATCGAATGTCACATCCTTCAGATTATCGAGCTTGTTCAGCTCGGGCTTTATATATTTCCCGCTAACGGTCATCTGCTCTCCTTTTGGTCAAGTGACCCTGCCGGTTGCCAGACCTGTTCGTCCGTGGCGCTGACCGGCGGGATTATCATTTC
>JAJYIN010000182.1 GCA_021790075.1 Actinomycetes bacterium
CTTGCGCAATGCCGGAGTCAGCGTTATCCTCATAGGCCTGTCCGAGGACGACAGGCGCGGGGTCAAGGGCAAGCGGGGCGCGGTAGTCCCTGTGGACGCGCTAATCGGCGAGGTCAGGGAAGAGGACTTTGACGCGCTGCTGATTCCCGGCGGAAAGGGTCCGGCGCATCTGCGTCACGATCCGAGGGTGCTGGAGTTCACCAAGGCTTTTGACCGGGACCGCAAGACCATCGCCGCCATCTGCCACGGTCCCCAGATACTGGCGTCAGCGGATCTGCTCATGGGCCGCACCGCCACCAGCTTCTTTACGGTCATCCCAGAGGTGCGCAAGGCAGGCGGCCTCTACGCGAACCGGCCGGTGGTGATCGACCGTAACCTGATCACGGCCCGGAAGCCTGGCGACATACCACAGTTCTCCCAGGCGCTCCTGGAGGCGCTGGATGCCCTGCCGGCACGGGAACGGAAAATAGCCTGAAACGAAGGGGCGAGCTCGCCGCGGTCAAATCTTTTCGCGTAATCGCCCAGATGGGAAAGAAAAAAATAACCCGAAGCGGTAGCATCACCCGCGAAAGCAGAAAGGGCCGGCGCCGGCCTCACATCGGTAGGAGGTGCCCGTGGCAAGATCCAGCAGGGCACTGTGGACCGGCGCCGGAGGCCCCTATTAAAAGATTTTATTACAAATTTCCAGGCTGATAATCATGATTTGGTATGATTTTTCATCCTGAAAAGTTGTAGAAAATGTAAAATTTATTTTACATTTTAACCGGGCGCGGCACGGTCACGCCGGCGTCCATCAGCACCCAGACCCGCCCCTGGGGGCGCTTGGCAAGCGCTTCGGTCACGGCGCTCTGTATGTCCGGAAAGGGCTCCATGAACGCGGAGCGGACGGTTTCGTCATTCACCCCCACCACCGCCCAGATGCGGGCGCAGGCAGCCACTTCCGCCAGGCGGGCCGCCTTGTGAAACCCCAGGTGATAATCCTCCCTGGCTTTCCTGATCACTTCCTCCGGCGTTCCAGCCGAACGCATCAACTTAAGAAAAGCATCGTTGCCGATGCCGGTGCGGCAGGCAGACACGATGATGAGAATCCCCCCGTTCCTGAGCGCCAGCCTGCCGTTCTCCACGGCTTTCTGCGCCTGGTAAAAATCGATGTCCAGCGGCGGCGTATTCACCGCAACGACGATGTCCGCCTTTTCCGCTATTGGAACCGAGAAGAGGCCGTCGACAGCGGCGGCGGCTTTCAGAAACGCGGTCCTGACCTCTCCCGCCGCCACGGCAGCGATCTGGTGCGCTGGGTCCAGCACGGTCAGGACTGAAAAGAGCCGCCGCCCTTCGAGGAGGAAGCCCAGCGCCTCATCCATGTCCTCGTGAACCGGATTGCCCTCCAGCCACAGGGCCTGGGCGCGTTCGTCCATGGCAAGACGATGGTTCTGTTCGATGGTGTCAAACCCGGAGATGCCGGGCAGCACGATCTTGCGGCCGCCGGTGTAACCGGCAAAATAATGGGCTTCCACCGAACTCAGGACCAGAAGGCGCTCAGCCTCCATCGCCTTCTGGTCAAGCCGGACCTCGGTGCCGGCGGCGGTCCGGCCCACCGGAACCAGCCGGGCGGCGTCCCGCGCGTCGTGTACCCGGACGCTGCCGCGCACCTCCTCCCACAGGCCGCCGAAGATGCGGCGCATCTCCTCCTCCGAAGGCGCCCGGTGGGTGCCGGTGGCCACTAAAAAGGAAAGGTCCCAGCTGGAAATCTCTGGCCAGAGGGCCTCCAGCATTGCCGCGGTCGGTGTGGGCCTGGTGGCGTCGTTGACCAGCACCAGAACCGGCTCTGCCGGTTCGGCGAATGCCGGCAGCGGCGGGCCCGCGACGGGAGCGGCGGCAGCCTCGCGGATCATCTCCGCGGCGTTGCCTCCCCTGGCGGGCCGGGCCGCCAGCACCCCCAGCAAACGATCGCCGGGGATTTCCAGCTCGACCCGCCGGTCTCCGTATGGAATCAACACCGCCATGCGTCCAGTTTAAGCCAAGCCCCTCTCAATCCAAAGCGGCCATGGGGTTTCACTCCGCCTAGTCGCAGGCGCCCAATGAGTCCCCGCGCTCCACAATCAGCATGTCAAAGATCCGCTGCGACACGGTCATCAGGTTCTTCCCTTTGACTGGAATTGGGCCACGGCCTAATTTGGTTCACCGGCGGCTCCATTCCAACAGGGATGACTCCGGTACTGATGTTAAGGCCGCTGAAAGCACGGGGATGTGGCCGCAGGTGCAGGAACGTCCGCGGCGAAATAATCATCAGAGGCCATCAGGCAACATCAGGGCCAGGGATGATTTGAGACACAGGAATCTCGCAATCCTTCTGGCGGCGGCAGCCCTCCTGTCGCCGCTCTCATTTGCATGCGGCGGCGATACGGGCACGGTCACCGCAGGCGGCATGCCCACCAACACGACCGGCGCCGGCAGTGGTACTGCCGCTTCCCAGGACCGCGCCGCCCAGCTGGCGGCACAGACCCAGCTGCGCAACGCCCAGACCGACCAGGAAAGCTATTACACCGTCAACCGCAGGTATGCGGCTACGTCAGGGGAGTTGAGGACGGTCGACCCCCACCTGAATACGCGGGTGCAGGTTACGAATGGCAGCTCGGACGGTTATGAGATGAGCATCATCGCAGACGACTCGGCGCACAGCGTCTTCATCATCCGCAAGGCCGGAGGCGAGACCGAGCAGGTGGATGGTAAAGGCAATCCGTGGTAGCACTGTAAGTATGCCGCATCAAGGAAAGGGTAGCCTGCAACAACAACAGGGGCAGCCGTCCTGGTGGTTCAGCATGCGCTCCAGCCCCGGCTGACACGCTTCAGAACCCTTGCCGATCCGCACCTCCTAATGCTCCAGGCGGAACCTCATCTTCATGTCCAGGATACGCGTCACCGATTTGTTGATCTCATCCTCGGAAAGTTTTCCCGACTTCACCGCATCGATAAGAGCGGTGCGGGCCTCTTCCTGCTTGGCCGGCGTGTGCGCGACCATGATGATGTCCGCTCCCGCGGCCACCGCCGCCACCGCCGCCTGGCCTACCGGCATGGTGATGGCTCCCATTTCCAGGTCATCGGTAATGACAACGCCCTTGAAGCCCATCTGATTGCGAAGCAGGTCGGTGATGACCGACCGTGAGAGAGAAGCCGGGGCGCCGGTCGGGTCGAGGGCCGGCACAGCAACGTGAGTGACCATGATCATCGGCGCATCGTTCTGAATAGCCGCGGTAAAGGGAACCAGGTCTGACGCCTGCAGATCGGCCAGGCTCTTGTCCACTTTGGGAAGGGTATTTTCCGGGTCATCGTCGGCGGAACCGAGCCCGGGAAAATGCTTGGTGCAGGATATGGTGGTGGCGTTGTTGTATCCCTTGACGGCGTTGCCCACGAGCTCTGCGTCGATCTGGGGGTCGTCGCCGTAGCTGCGGCCGTCCATCAACGTACCCCAGCCGCCGCTGACATCGGCCACCGGCGCCAGGTTTGTATTGATGCCTATCTGTTTCAGCTGGCGGGCGGCGGCCGCCGAGAGGTTGAGAGCCGAGCTGGCGCCCGCGCCGCCGCGCATCTCACCGATCATGGGTTCGGAATAGTTCGGACCGATGTCCTTGAAACGCCGGGTGCTGCCGCCTTCCTGGTCGGTGGCTATCATCAACTGGGCAGGCTGACTGGCTGCCAGCTGCTGCAGGGCGGCGTCCATCTGTCTCACCTGGCCGGTAGAGTCGATGTTGTTTCCGTAAAGGATGACGCCGCCGATCCCCTCGTCCCTGACCTCGGTAGTGATGGAAGCATCGGGGGCCTTGCCGTCGAATCCAACCATCATCATCTGGCCGATCTTCTGCTCCAGGGTCATGCCGGCGACGATCTTCTCAGTGGCGGACATTTCCGTGGTGGCGCCGGCGTCCATGCCTGTTGTGCTGGCCACGGTTGCCGCGTCATCTGCGGAGGCCCCGGTGGCGGAGCCGGAGGCGCTGCGCAGCTTGACCGACAGGAGCACGCCCCCGGCGGTCAGAACCAGCAGCAGCACGCCCAAGCCGGTCAGAAAAAGTGTGCTCCGGTACCACGAACGCTTCCCGCCATTGTCCGGCTGGTCCGGCGGACTCTGCTGCGACAGC